>NZ_JBHYYB010000012.1:0-155278 GCF_042752535.1 Kitasatospora sp. NPDC059327
GACGACCACGCCGACCGACTCGCTGCCGTCATCGACAGCAAGCGCTCAACTCGCCAAGTCAACCGCTCATCCGCCAAGTGAAGCGCTCAGTCACATCGGTGACGAATCTCCCCACCCAGGCGCATCACGACTGGATAACAAACCGCCAAATCGGGAATAAATTCGACCCTGGCCCGGTTAGACCTGGCATCTCTACGAAAGGGCTGTACTTGTCGGATTCGCCGAGACCTCACCGCGGCCAGGGTTCCAACGACCCGCTCGAGCCGGCTGACCTGCCGCCGCTCGATCATATTGAGCTCTCGATTCCCGACTTCCCCACGCTCTCGCCGGACAAGCCCGTGATCCGGGCGGTCCCGCACCACGACGAGCTGAACCCCCGCGGCACCGTCATCCTCTGCGAGGAGTGCAAGGCGGGCCGTGACTGGCTGCTCCTCAACGTCCGCCAGCACGTCTTCGTGCGCTGCCGCTGCGGCCACGAGTGGCTGGAGGAGGCTCTGACGGTCGAGTACTTCGAGCAGCACTTCTCGGCGCCGGAGACCGCCTGGGACGACTTCGAGACGGCGATGGCCTCGACCGGCTACGACGGAGCCTGGGCGGGCTTGTACCTCAACTGAGCCGGCGGGCCGTAGCCGCCGCCGGCGCTCGCACTGTCCTGGTGGCTGGCTTCGGTGGACTCGGCGAAACGACGACGGGGCGGCACCGCGAGAAATCGCGGCGCCGCCCCGTCGTCGTTGCCCCGAAGGGCGCCGCGCCTACCGGTCGAGGAGGTGGACGAAGCCGCGCTCGTCCTTCTCGACCAGTCCGGAGTTCAGCAGCCGGGTGAGGCTGAGCCGTACGACCGCGACCCGCAGGCCAAGGTCGGCGGCAAGCTCGTCGGGGGCGGCCGTACCGGAGGCCAGCCCGGCGAGCACCGCTCGGTCGGCGTCGGCGTCAAGCCATCTGCTCACGCGGTAGAGGGCGAAGGCGGACACCCCGCACGCGGTCAGTTCGACGGCGGCCCAGGCGTTGTCGTGGCGCAGACCCGCCGCGACGGCGACAGCGCCCGAGACAGCGGTGAGCGGGATGAACACGACCGCCACGCGGCGCAGGCCACGGCGGGAGATGTTCGGGTTGGTGGTCACGGAGCCTCCTGAGGCAGTGGAGCGTAGCGGGACTGGGAGAAGAAGTCGCAGCCGGTGCGGGGCGGGCGGATCCGGCAGACCCGGCACGGGCGGTCGGGTGTTCCGGGGACGACGTGGTGGTGGCAGAAGGTGCGGCCTCCACCGTCGGCGCGGACCGGGTGGGCGACGACGAGTTCGGCGAGTTGGGCGGTGGTGCTCCACCCGCAGTAGCCCTCGCGGGGGTGTGGCCGCCCGTGCCCGCCGTCGATGCCGCCGACGGCCAACAGGTAGCGGTCGGACGGGGCGAGATAGGCCAGCACGTGGTAGCGGGTCCGCTCCCCGGCGCTGTTCGTGGGGCCGTAGGCGGTGCCGAACGCGCGGGCGATGCCGCCGACGCGGTCGCCACGCAGGTCGAGGGTCTCGGGTTCCAACGGGGCCTCCGTGGTCGCGGTGCTCGACGCGAGGTGCGCGTCGATGACTGGGCCGCCGGGCCGGGGCGCGGCGGCGTGCGAGGGAGGCGCTGGTCAGCAGTGCGGGCAGCGCTGCCGGGGAATCCGGCCGGAGACTTCGGCAACGGCCGGAACACGCACGAGCAGAACTCGCGCGACGAGCAGCTGGAGAGCCATCAGCAGCAGGCCGACGCGGGTTGCGGCGTGCTCCGTGACGAGCAGCGTGTGGAAGACCAGGCCCGCAGCGGCGGCGCTGATCAGGTATTCGGCGAAGGCGAGGCGGCGACGGGCGGACAGACGGGGGGTGCGGGGGATGGCGCGTCCTTTCAGGAGGCCGACGAGGCGGTGGTCGACGGTCGCAGGGTGGAACGGTTGACCAGATCGGTGAGGAAGCCGATGACCAGCTCGGCGGGAGTGTGCCGGTCGAAGGTGCCCCGCCAGCCGGGCTGCCGCGCGGTGCCGTCCAGCGCGATGATCCACGTGGCGACGTGCCGGTTGTCCGGCTGGTAGCCGACGTAGACCCGGGTACACGGCGATGCGACCGCCTGCCATAGATGTCACCTATGAAGCATGCTGACTTGCGGAGGTGCCAGTTGTTGTCGGCGCTGTGGCGGCGGGACTGTCAGGTCTTCTTGTCACTTGTGTACACGCCGCACGTAGCAGAGCTGGGGTGTAGAACGCCGGGTTTCTCGGAAGCCCGATCTCCGGCTGGGCACCCTCCCGTAACTTCCGTCTCACGTTGTTGGCTCACAGCGGCGGACGAGAGGGCGTGGTCTCGACGTTGTCCGGCGGATTCTCAGTGGAGGCGGCTGCGAGCACCAGCCCGGTCTGGGCGACAGCGCTCGTGCTTAGCGGTTCGCCGGGGTTTGGAGCTTCGGCCTGGACCCGGTGCCCGCGAAGATTGGGGGCTGCGGTCGAAGGCGAAGCGGCTGACAGTGCGCGGGTGGCTGGCCGAGGCGGCAACGGGCCGGTTCATGCTCGCGAAGGGCGTGGCCGGGCCAAGCGCCGGGTCAGGCCAGCCGCTAAGGTCACGCGCTGGCGTGGTTGGTCCCGTGTGAGTGCGGCCCGCGAACAGGGTCAACCGGAGCTGGGGTGCACGGGCGCCTAGTCTCAATCCTCCTCGAGGACCGAGAGTGCAGCCCTGGAGAGGGCAGATGGCGCTACGCGGCCGACGGCCTTGATCAGCTCTTCCCAGGCGGTGGTGGCCAGGGCCTCGGTTAGCAGCAGTCCGCGCTCACGCTTCGAAAGGCCGTCTGCGGCAGCCACAGCTGCCAGGGCTTTTGCCCGGTGCTCCGGTTCCGCAATGGTGCGAGCGAGGACGATGGCCTCATGGTTCAGCCCTGCTCGGGACATGGCCCGCGCAACCCGGCGCAAGGCCTTGCTCTTGGTCTGGCCGCCGGGGATGGAGGCAGCCGCGTCCATGGCCTCTTGGTACCTGCCCGCATCGCTCAGGAACCGGCTGACCGCGCTCAGTGCCTCGGCGGCGGTCTCCGGGTGATCGCAGGATGTGGCAAGATCGACGGCCTCCCGGTGCCTGCCCGCGGCGATCGGAAAACTGACGATCTCCACCAGTGTTGATCTTTGACGGGGCTCGTCGGAAATGGCTGTGGCGAGGTCGAAGGCCTGCCGGTATCGCCCGATGCGAGCCGAGACGCGTGCCAGGGCGGCCAGAGCGCTATGACGCGCGTACTTCTCAGTGATCCCCTCCACCTGGTCAGTGATCTGCTCTGCCAGGTTGAGAGCCTCCTCGTGGTGGTCATGCTGTGCGAGGATGGCGGCGGTCTCGGCCAGCGCTGACAGCCGGTCGTCCTCATCGGAGATCCTGCGGGCGAGGTCGGCCGCCTCGCGGTGTCGGCTGGTGTGGGCGAAGGCCCGGGCCAGTTCCTTGAAGAAGTCGTCCCGTTTGGCGGACGAGGGGAGAGAGTCGGCCGACGCCAGAGCCTCTGCGCCCAACTCATCGGCCTCGGAGAGCCGGCCGCTCTGCGCTGCGGTACGGGCTAGGTAGGCAAGGATTGATGTCTTGGACAGGGGATCCGGGACCGTGCGCGCCAGGTTGGCTGCCTGCCGGTGTCGGCTCCTCCGCTCAAGCGAGTAGATCACGTTGAGCAGGGCATGTTCCTGCTCGTCAGCAGAGACGATAGAGAAGGCGAGCTCGATGGCCTCCCGATCCTGGTTAGCTTCAGCGAGCACCTCGGCGATGCTGGCCAGCATGTCGTCCCGCGTCTTCGGGTCATTGAGCCCACAGGCTAGTTTGGCGGTCTGTCGGGCCACCGCAGCTGCCTCGATATGCCTTCCTTCCTCGGCCATCCACTTGGCGATGCTGGCCAGTGCTTCTGCGACGTCGTGCGGGTCGGACGCAGCCGCATCGCGGACGAGGGCGAGAGCCTGGGTGTCGTGTCCATCCCGTACGAGCGCTCTCAGCACCTGACCCGCCTCCGGGAGCTGTTCGAGGAAATCTGGAATGGTCCGGGCCGTCCTCACTGCCAAATCGCTCAGCCTGGCCTCGGCCATCGCGACTGTCAGGACGGTAAGCTCGCGATTTCGCCGGTCCGGGTTGCTGGGCCTCCGAGAGGCCGCCGCAGCGGCGTAGGCGAGATCGGTAGCCTGCTGAAAGCCGCCGGACTCGGCAAGGACAGCGGCGACCTGAATGAGGACTTCGTCCCGCTCCTCGTGGTCGATGATGGCGAGAGCCTGTTCTGCGGCCCGTTCGAGCTCGCCCACTTCCGCCAGGGCGAGGGCGATGGCTCGCTGCGCACAGGCCTTGGCCTCCGGGGCGGCGATGATGCGAACCAGTGCCTGCGCTTCTTCGAACCGTCCGCTCTCGGCAAAGACGCTTGTGATGTCCGCTAGGGCATCGTCCCGCCACTCCGGGTCGGTGATGGCGAGGGCCAGATCGGCGGACCGTTGCTCATGACCAGCCCTAGCCAAGAGAGGGACAAGCTCGGTCGTCATTCGATCCCGGTCCTCGACAGTTGGCACAGCAGCGGCCATCGCGACGGCCTGCTCGTACTGGTGGGCCTCGATCAGATCACCCAGCGCCGAGGAGATCTCGGACGGCTTGAGGCGGTCGGTGCTCTCCCGCACCCAGAGCACCGCGTCAGTGGCAAAGGCCGCGGCCCGTTCCTCCTGCCCCGTGCGGGCCGCGCCCGCGGCGATCTCGGCGAGCATCAGGACCCGCATCTCGCGGTCGTCAACGAGGTGGGACATCTCTGCGGCCTCGTCGAGGAGTTGGGCAACGGACTCCTGGTCCTCACCTGCCTCGGCCAGTCTGACGGCAAGCGTGATCAACCCGGACGCCTTCGAGCGGACATCAGGGAGCCGGCGGACCACTTCGACGGTTTCCCGGAGTTCGCTCGCCTCGCCCCGCAGGCAGGCGATGTCGAGCATCACCACGGTCCGGTATTCACGGTCGTGAATTCCGCTGGCGAGATCCGCGGCAGGGGTGTACTCGCCTGTGAGGGCCACAAGGTGGGAGACCTTGGCCAGGAGGTCGTCCCGCCAACCGCGTTTGCGGGACGACCTCACCACGTCGGCTAGTCGGCGCGCGAAGCCGACAGCCTGCTGGCTCAGCCCCGCCTCCACCGAGCACCGGATCATGGCAACCAGCACAACTACCTGATCCTCGGGGACGGCGATGCCAGCCAGCACCTCGAGGGCCTCTGGTTGACGGCCTTCTCCAGCCAGGCCCCCCGCGACAAAGGACAGCGCAAGGGCGCGCGTCGCGGGGATGTTGACGACGCTCGCGGCCGCCTCCGTCTCCCGGTGTTTGCCCGCGAGAGTGAGCACCATGCTGCTCACTCCCAGAACGTCCGTATCGTTGTCCGGGACGGGGATGGTGTCCGCGAGAGCGATGGCCTCCCCGTAGCACCCGGACCAGGCCAGAACCCGGATCACTCGGACCAACGCGACCAACCGCCGCTCAGCCGTGGCAACAGCGCCCACCAGGGCCACCGCGTGGTCGTTGTCGCCGATGAGAGCGAAGAGTTGCGCGAGGAATTCCAGCAGCCCACGACGGCCGCCGTTGTCCCCTGCCTCCCTGGCTGCCGTCTCCGCCTCGACCAGTACAGGGCGCACCGCCTGTCCGTAACCGAGGAGCAGCAACGTCTGCGCGATCTCGGCCAGCCCCCTCGCTCTGCTCCCCGGAGCGCGCTGGCTCCCCACCAGAGCCAGCGCCCGGTCCACCGCCCCCACCCGGACCCACACCTCCAGTAGCCTCTCCGGGACTTCGGTGCTTTCGTCCAAGAGGGTGTCCCGACACATCGCCAGGCGCAGTGCGAGCGCCGGATCCGGCCCGTCCGGGCCCATGGCACCATTCACGCCAGCTTCGTCGTCCGGTGTCAGTAGAAGATTGAAGGCTGCGGTGATCTCGTCAAGTGCCGCCTGATGTCCGCCGCTGCGGCGCCAAAGGCGTTCGTGGCGGCGTGTGTCGACGACCAGGTCGGCCATCCGCGCCGCATCGCGCTGAGTGCGGAGCATTTGGGAGTAGCTGCGCAGCGCGTACTCCGGGGTCTTCAGCGGCCAGCCGGCCTCGGAGAAGCACGCCACAAACGCGTGAATGCGCTCCCGGGCAGCGTGGAGGGTGGCAGGGGCCAACAAGTCGCAGGCACTGGTGAGGAGCTCCTGGTGCGCGAAGGAGAAGAGAACGGCATCATGGCTGGCTGTGGGCCACTGGGGGACGCGGCGCTGGAAGACTCGGCCAGCCGCCCCCCCGAGAATCAGTTCGACATTTCGCGTCGACTCCTCAGTCAGTTCGGCGAGGTCCCCCGCACTCAGACCACCACCGGCGGCCGCGATCAGGGCGACCAGTTCGCGACCCAGGCCGCCGCCGGTCAGCAGGGCGTCTAGGCTGCGCTCCGCCTCCTCGCGCACCACTTGGGCCGCTGGCGACGGCGCCAACCAGTGATCGATCGCCCGGTCCCGCAGCGGATGGCCCGGGTGGACGTCGCCGGGCACCGGTGGGTTGGGCCGGCCAGCCACCACGATCCGTAACCCGCTTGGCACCTGCCTCGGCAGCAGTGCAGCGATGCTGTGGCCGGAGACGGCACTGATAACCCCGGTGTCCTCGTCAAGACCGTCGACCAACAGGGCCAGTCGGCAGCCGTCTTCCTCGGCACGCTCGACTGCCCGACGTAGTCCGTCGATGAACTGCCCTTGGGTCGCACACTCGAACTCGCGGTCCTCCAGGTACTCACGCAACTGGCGCTGGAAGGTGGCAAGGAAGGCTGCGCGGTCGGAGTTCCCCCCATGGCGTTGGCTGATGAAGAAGGCGAGCACATGCACGCCCGGTGGGGGATCCAGCATGAACTGCGCCAGCAGTGTCGTCTTCCCCGACCAGGGGTCGGCCAGCCACCGCCAGTAGGCGCCCGCGTCGTCCGGTAGCTTGGGGGGTTCCCTGCAGAAGGCCGCCATCTCGGCCAGTTCGTCCACGCGGCCCTCGAAGCGCTCCGCCGCAGCGAACTCCCGAACCTCCAAGCGGTAGCCGGAGGAAGGCACCGCCGGCCGCACCCCCACCGCCGCCAAAACGGGGGCCCTTACCCCGTACCACTCCAGGACCTCGACGAACTCCGGGCTAGTGGCGAACGTGCGGACCGGCAAGGCGTGCAGACGGCGGTTCTCGTGCTCCTCATCGTCGTGAACGACGATGCCGACAAGCTGTCCCTGGCAGAAGACCGCCGATCCCGAGACTCCGCCCCAAGCCTGCCGATTGTCGTCCCGTAAGCGGGGGGCAGCGCCCTGGTCAAGCACGTAGAGGTCATGTACGCCTTCGCCCCCGGACAGCGGAGAGAGTACGCCGTGCAGGTGCTCGACCAGGCGACGTCCCTCCTCGGTCCTGGTCTGGAGAGGATAGCCCAAACCGGTGTACGGCAAGGCAGCAGTGCCGACCGCACGCCCCCAGCGCACCACTCCCGGCACGTCAACGGGCATATCCAAGCGCAACAGGGCCGCATCCCGGCCACCAGGGTCGGTCCAGCAGACAGTGCCCACTCGGCGTTCGACCGCCCCGGCCCGCGGGTGGCCCACTCGAACGACAATCCTCGGCCATAGTTCGTGAGCGTCATCGACGACGACATGGCGTGCGGTCAGCACCAACCGGGGCGCAACGAGGTAGCCCGACCCTGCCTTGCGGCGGCCCGTACCATCACATCGGATGTCTGCCAGCCTGCGCTCGTCCACGCGCTCGTCTCAACTCTGGACCTGGTCGGTGCCGCGTCTCGGTCAGTCCTCGTCCCAGGAGCCGGTCTCTTGTGCCCCTACCTCAGCTTGCCCGCCACCGGTGGCTCGGTCCCTGACCTTCAGCTTGAGGGTCAGTTTGTGGGTGCGCGTCGACCCCGTCGACCCGCTGGCTCCTACTGTCGCCACGCCGAACTTCAACTTCCCGTCGGCGCGGCCCTCGTTACGCAACTCTAGTAGCAGTTCCAGCTGGGCCTCCTCGATCTCGAACGCGAGCTGCTGCCCTGCTCCCGCGTCCTGGGCCAGGTACAGTTCCTGCCGCAGCTCCTCGATCGCCGATGCCAGCCCAATCTCCGTCATCCTGTATTCCCGTCTCACCTGCCGGGGGTGACCATTGCAGCCCCGGATCCGGTCTCGGCAGCTCAAGGTGGCGGCCGATCAGATAGCAGTCTGCCCAACGTGGTTGTGCCACGCCAGTCCCGGCAGAGGTGTGCAGGCGTGTGGTGTAGAGGTTCGACCACCGCGTCTGGCAGCGGCGGCGGGCGCGACCTGGCCTGGCCCGACCCGTCGCCCAGGCAACCACCTCGACGGCCTGCTCCACACCGACCGTATGCGTCCCGGCGTCACCCCTATCCCGGTCGAGGAGTACCGCGACACTGGGTCAACCTGTACCTACTGTCGCCTGCGGGCGGCCGGTATACCCGACCGCCACAACCGATTCACGACCTCGACAGTTGGCTGACGAGAGTGGTGGGGCCAACTACGGACGGTTTGTGTCAACCAAAGGCTGTAGCCGAAGGGGATGCGACCGCCTGCCATAGAGGTCACCTACGAAGTATGCTGACCTGCGGAGGTGTCAGTTGCTATCGGTCCTGTGGCGGCGGGACCGACAGGTCTTTTTGCCACTTGCGTACACGCCGTACGTAGCAGGGCTGGGGTGTGGAACGCCGGGTTTCTCGGAAACCCGATCCATGGTTGGGCGCCCTCCCGTAGCTTCCGTCTCACGTTGTTGGCTCGCAGCGGAAGGCGAGAGGGCGTGGTCTCGACTTTGCCCGGCGGATTCTCAGTGGAGGCGGCTGCGAGCACCAGCCTGTGGTCCGATGTCTGTGCTCTGGGAGACCTTGCCCTTCTTCACCCGGGGTTCGGCGCCTTCAGGAAGACGTTGAGCCTTTCCACCGGCTGGAGCGATCGGTGGACCGCGACATGGCGCTTCGGCCGTACCCCGGTCACCTGTTCGGTCCGGAACCTCGGCGAGGTCGAAGCGGTACAGAGCCGACCGGTTCGTCGCTTCACGTGGCGAACGGGCCAGTGGCACAGGCCGGGCCTGGAGTACCTCGTCAGCACCGACCGGCACCACGGCTTCGAGAGCTTCGAGGAGGAGCTGCTGCTCCTCCTAGCCGACTTCGCGGGTGATCTGGAGGAGGCGCTGGCCCAGCCCTTCCGCCTTCGGTTCCTCACCGCGGACGGCGGGAGGGGCGAGCACACCCCGGACTTCCTGCTACTGACCGGCTCGGGACCGTGGCTGCTGGATGTCCGGCCGGCCGGGCGCATCCGCCCGGAGGACGAGGTGAGGTTCGCGGCGGCGGCCGAGGCCGCGCTGGCCGTGGGCTGGAACTACAGCCTGGTGACCGGTTGGCGCAGCCACGTGGTGAGGATCGTCGATGCTCTGTCGGCGGGCCGACGGGAGCTGACTGATCACCTCGGCCTCCAGGGCGAGTTGATCCGGGCCGCCGAGTTGGGGCCGTTCCCGTTCGGCGAGCTGGTCGAGCAGTGCAGCTACCCGGCGATCGCCCGGGCCCACGCTCTCCACCTGCTGTGGCACCGGAATCTGGGCATCGACATGTCCGCACCGCTGACCGACACGAGCCCGGTCCGCCTGGCGCTGGGCAACCACCTGCGCGGAGGAGAGCGGTGACGGCACCCGCCGCGGCTGCCTGGGATCTGGCACCCGGCAACGAGCTGATCATCGACGGTGCCGAGTGGATGGTGGAGACGTTCGAGCCCCAGGTGGGCAAGGTGGTTCTGGTCCCGGCCGATGGGCCTTCCTGGCACACCTCGGTGCGGGAGCTGATGCATCACCCCGGGTGCCGCCAGTCGACCCGCACGCGCAGGGACCTGCCGGCAGCGAGCCGGGGCCGCCAGCCGAAGACGATGACCGACCTGACGCCGGAGAAGCAGCGGCTGACCCTGTTGCGGCTGGCCCACCTCCACGAGGTAGAGACCGGCTTCCTCAGCGGTGACGCGCTGCTGGCGGGGCCGGCCGAACCGCGTCCGCAGTACGACCCGGACGCCACCACGCTGACGCAGCGCCGGCAGGCGAAGGCGGAGGAACTGCGCCTGGCCGCGGTCGAGAACCCCGACCAGGCCGCCGCGCTGGGCCTGAAACGGGTCGGCTACCGGACGCTGATCCGCTGGGACATGGCCCGGCGCCGGTTCGGCCCGGTCGGCCTGGCGGACGACCGATGGCTTCGCGAGGCGACCGGGCGCCGGATCTCACCGGCGGTGCGGGAAGCGCTGTTCGCGGTCCAGGCGGAGACGCTGCACCGCTCCAAGCTCAGCGCGAAGGACCGGGAGCGTCTGATCCACCAGTATGTCCGGGAGACCTTCGGCCTCGACGAGCCGGTGCCGAGCTACACGACGCTGCGGACGGTGTGGAAGGAGTGGTTCGGCTCCGGCGGAGCACGGCAGCGGTATCTGCGCTCGGCTGCCCGCGCCCAGGAGGTGGCGACGGGCAGGCATGTTGTGGTCCACCGGCCGGGCCAGGTGGTGGCGCTCGACACCACGATCCTGCCGGTCAAGGTCCGCGAGAACGTCTTCGGCGACCCGGTGTCCGTCCACCTGACGCTGGCCTTGGATGTGTACACGCATTCGATCGTGGCGTTCCGGCTGACGCTGGTCTCCGACACCTCGGTCGACGTGGCCATGGTGCTGCGGGACGTGATGATGCCGTTGCCGATGCGGCCGGACTGGGGTGAGGACATGGAGTGGGCCTACCCTGGTGTCCCGGCCACGCTGGTGGCCGAGTTCGCCGGGCACAAGGTCGCGGGCCTGCCGTTCTTCGCCCCCGAGACTGTCACGACCGACCACGGCTCGGTCTACAAGAACCACCATCTGATCGAGGTCCAGCGGGTGATCGGGGCGAACATCCGCCCAAGTCGGGTCCTTCGTCCGACCGACAAGCAGGCCGTGGAGAGGGCGTTCGGGGCCATCCAGTCCCTGCTGTTCAGGATCCTGCCGGGCTACCAGGGGGTGGACGCGGCCGACCGCGGCGTGGACCCGGAGGGCGACGCCGTCCTGACCGTGGCCGAGATGGAGCACTTGGTTGCCACCTGGGTCGTCTCGGTGTGGCAGCGGCGTCGATTCGGGACCTATGCGCCGAGCTGGGACCCGGCCGGTGACCACAGCCCCAATAGTCTGTTTGCGGCCTCGATGGCGCAGGGCGGCTTCGCGCTGCAGATCCCCCGTCCGGAGCTGTACTACCAGCTGCTGCCGACCCACCGGGTGATGATCCACGGCAAGCGCGGCGTGAAGATCAAGAACCTCTGGTACGACGGCGTCGCGCTGGACCCCTACCGGTTCACGCTCTCCGGGCGGGGCGGGACCGCGAAGAACAAGTACGTCTTCCAGCGCGACCCGCGCGACCCGTGCCTGGTGTTCTTCCAGGACCCGCGCACCCACGACTGGCACACCCTGCGCTGGACCGGCCTGCCGGAGGAGGGCGAGGTGCCCGCGTTCGGCGACGCGCGGGTGCGCGAGGTCATGCGCGAGGTCCGCAGCCGCGGCCTGGCCCCGAAGCGCGATGCGGAACTGCTGCCGCTCCTGCTTGAGTTGATCGGCGGCCACATCCCCGTCGAGCAGTGGCCGACCCGGCTGGCCAAAGGCCGGCGCACTGAGCACGCCCGCGAGGTGGCACAGGCGGCCGCGGCGGCCGCCGACCGTCCACCGGGCGCAACCGGCGCCGCCTGGCGGGCAGCGAACGAGGATGCGGCCACCGTGGTGCCGCTGCGGTGGCGGGAACGGGCCCGGCAGGGGCAGGCGGCGGTGGACGACGAGCGCCGCCGCCGGCGCCAGGACGCGGTGCCCGAGCGGCCCGCTCCGCCCCCGGCACTCGGGCAGCGGCTGCGCGAACGCAGCCTGCTCGCCCTGCCGGACGACGACGAGTACCAGGACACCGGGGGAGAACTGTGAGCGGCGCCGGGAGCACACCACCGTGGGCCGGCGCGGCCACGTTCCTGCCCGGGCCGCCACTGGATCGCACCCGGCACGACGGCTGGACGCGCTGGCGCACCACCCGGACGAGTTTCGTCCCGGCACCGGTGCTGTCGGGCGAGGAGTACGAGCGGCTAGGCAAGCGCCAGCGCCGCATCTACGATCTGCACCGCCTGGCCACCCATAGCAGCCTGCCCGTTCAGGCCACCCCGATGAGCGAGTCCGTCGCCTGGCTGGTGCGCACGCGGATCGAGGACGGCGCGTTCAGCCACAAGTCGGGCACCCGTACCGGGGTGATGGTCAACGGCGGCGGCGCCCAGGGCAAGACCGAGACCGTGTGCGAGGCGGTGGCCGCGTTCGAGGACGAGTGGCTGACCCTGAACCAGCAGGTGAACCCGGACGCGATGCCCGGCACCCGCGACCTGTTCGCCCCGGTCGCGTACGTGCGGTGCCCGGTCAAGGCCACCCCGATCTCCACCTGCCAGCGCATCCTCGACTTCTACGGCGAGGACTACAAGGGGATGCGCCTGGAGGACCTCGTCCGCACGGTGAAAGCCGCGATCGCCGACCATGCCACCAGGGCGCTGGTGATCGACGACATTACGAGGCTCAAGCTCCACCGCGAGGCGGACCAGGACGTACTGGACCTGATCCGCGAGATGATGAGCATGCCGGTCACCCTGATCCTCGTCGGGGTCGGCATCCCCACCTCCGGCCTGCTGCGGGACGGCCGGCGCGACCCCGTCACCAGGCAGTGGCTCTTCCCGCCGGTCAAGGACCGCGGCCGCAGCCCCAACGCCGACGCCGCGACCCAGCACGAACGCCGTTTCGAGCTGATCGACCTCGATGCGTTCAGCTACGACACCCCCGCGCAGATCGAAGCCTGGACCGCGCACCTGCGGGGCCTGGAGAGCTGTCTGCGGCTGTTGAACGACACCGACGGCATGCTCACCGACGGCGGTATGCCCGAGTACCTGTTCCGGCGCACCAACGGTGTCGTCGGCCTGTTGGAGAAGCTGATCCAGACCGGCTGCCGCCACGCCATGGAGACCGGGGCCGAGCACCTGACGGTGGACCTCCTGCAACGGTGCACGCTCAGCCCCACCGACCTGCCCGACCTGGACGCCGACTCCGGCGAACAGCCTGAGATCCCGCAGGTGCCGAAGAAGAAGCGGCCGGGCCGCAACACCGTCTTCGACGACGACGGCCCGACGGGGGCGGTGGGGTGACCGGCACCCTCGGCACACCCGGCACGCTGGCCCGCAGTCTCGCCCCGTTGCCCGAGGAGTCGCTGCCGGGCTTCCTGCTGCGGCTCGCCCACCGGCTGAACCGCACGCCGGCCCGGATCGCCGTGCTCACCGGCCTCGCCCCCTACCGGCTCGGCCACACGGTCAAGCTGCCCGCGCACCTGCTGGTGGCCCTGCGGCCGGAGTCCGCGGCCCGATTCGCCGCCACGACCCGCCTGACGCCGGACGAAGTGCAAGCACTGGGGCTGCGACCGCGCCAGGTGGCGTACCCGCCGATCGCGGATGCCGGGGAACGCCAGGACGGCCGGTTCGGCTCCAACGTGTGGGCGTTCACCGCGGCCAGCCGCTTCTGCCCCCCGTGCCTGGCAGGAGACGGCACAGCGGTTCAGGACGCGCACGGCGGCTCCTGGCGTCTGCCGTGGCACCTGCCGGTCGTCTTCGCCTGCACCCGCCACCAGCGCCTGCTCGAGCACCTCTGCCCGCGCTGCCGCCGGCCCCTCAACGTGTCCGTCCAGGGCCGGGCGGCCCTGATCCTGCACCCGACCGGTCACGTCCTGCACCCGGGCCAGTGCCGCAACCACGCGCCGGACGCCGGCACCCGCAAACCCAGGCCCGTGTGCGGTGCCGATCTCACCTCTGCGGCCCCGGGTATGGGCGCGATACCGGACACCGACCTCGGCGTCCTGCTCGATCTCCAGAGTCGGCTGTGGACGAGACTGGCGTCGCCGACCGCCGCCGAGCCGCTGTTCTTCCCGGACCTGATCGCCGCCAGCCAGTTGATCACCATCTCGTGGCCGGCCGCCGTCGACGAACTCAGCCTGCCTCAGCTGCAGGTCGACGCCCTCGACGAGCACATCCACGCCGTGCGCCGGCGTACGGCCGACCGCCCCCACGGGGACAACGGCCGCATCGTCATCGGACCGCCACCCGCGGCCGCCGCCTGCGCGAGCCTGCTCGCCTTCAGCGAGCGCCTGATCACCCACCCGGATCCGGCCGGTGCCCGCGACGCCGTCCAGACACTGGCACGACGGGCCGTCGAGCGCGACCGCACCCGCTTCGCCGGCATTGTCCGGCGCGGACAGATCTCTCTGCCACTCGCCCGCGCCCTCGCAGTCCAGCGGGGCGGCTTCCACGCCACAGCCGGCGTCGGCACATCCGCGGCCCTGCGCGTGCCGACGCGCACCTGCCGCTTCACGGCCCAGGAGATCCCCCAGCTCCTGCCGGCCGCTACGTACGAGCGCCACCTGGCCCCCTTCACCACCCGCCTCACCGTCGCCAGCCGCAACAACGCGCGCCTGGTGCGGCGGGCCGCCACCCTCAAGCTCGCCGAGATGACCGGCGGCGGCACCCTGGCCGACGGCGCCCGCCTGCTCGGTATCCCACGCGGCCACGCCCTCTCCGGCCTTCAGCAGCTCCGCCTGCGTACGGCCGGCGAACACGCCTGGCAGCAGTTCCTCCTCGGGCTCGACACGATCGCCGCCGAACTCGACGATCAGGAAGACCGCATCGACTACCAGCGCCGCCGAACGACGCTCGAAGACTGGATCATCCCGCCGGCCCACTGGGCGTACCTCGCCGACGGCCTGCCCGGCCTCGACGCAACTCCCGGACTGCGGACCTGCGCGTCGGTCCTGGTGTGGACCCAGGTCACCGAGGGCGAGCACCTGTTCAGCCCGCTGGTCCGGGACCGCGGCTGGGGACGGCAGCTGCCGGGCGGCCCCGACCTCGTCCACGAGCTGACCTACCTCACGGGCGCCCGCCGCGGCGACAAGGCGCGCCTCCTGACCCGGCTGGCGGCCTACACGCAGCAGACAGCCGCCTGGTGCGACAGCGGCATACGGGCCGATGACCAGGGAGCGACCCCATGACCTTGCGGCCGCTGCCCCGCAGCCTGGCCCCGCTGCCCGACGAATCGCTGCCCGGCTTCCTGCTGCGGCTGGCCACGCGCCTTGACCGCTCCCCGAGCCGCCTTGCCACCCTGTGCGGCCTCACCGAACGGCCCGGCCGTATCCCCCTCGGCCTGCTGCAGGAACTGCCCGACACCACGGCCCGGGCCTTCGCCCATGCGGCCGGCCTCAGCATCGCCGAGGCCGACGACCTGACACTGCAACGGTTCGCAACCCCGTACCCGCCGCTGCGGGCCATACGCGCGGTCCCGCAGCGGACCACCGTCATACTCGCAACCCAGTGGGCACTCGACTTCTCCACCCGCTACTGCCCGAAGTGCCTGCACAGCGATGCCAGCGAGATCCAGCAGGCACTCGGCGGGGCCTTCAAACTCCAGTGGCACCTGCCCGTGACCTTCGCCTGCCAGGTCCACCACCGCCTGCTGGAGAGCATCTGTCCGGCCTGCTGCCGTCCCCTCAACACCGCCACGCTGGACCGCCTCAACCTGGTCAACAGCCCCCGAGCGTCGCACCTGCACGCGCTGCAGTGCCGTAACGAGGTCGCCCTCACGGGTTCCGTCCGACATGGCAGCCGCCAGTGCGGCGCCTGGATCGACGGCCGCGACGCCGCAGGCGAGAACGAAGCCACCCACCTGTCTCGGGCGGATCTCGACCGGCTCCTCGCCGTCCAACGCACCATCGACCAGCGCCTCCACCACGGTCCGGGCACGGTGAGGAGCGACGAGCCATCCTTCGCCTCGTACTTCGCGGACCTGATCATGGCCGCGCACGTGATCAGGCTCAGCTGGCCGCTCGGCGCCCACCTGCTGCCCTCGGCCCGCCTTCAAGCGCTCCTCGACACCCACGCCGGACCGCTGACGGCCCTGGTCCAACGGCAAACCACCGGACCGCACCCCAGACGTACCGGCGCCCGGGCGGCGCCCACCGACTCCGGGCAGTGCGCGGCGCTGTTGCTCGCCGCCGACACCCTGATCGCCGAACGCGACCCGACCCTGCTCCGCGAGCAGGCCCAGCCGCTGATACGCGCCGCCTACAGCAGCGCACCGTTGTACAGCGGCCAGATCTCCAGGTCGCTCGACATCTCACCCCGCCTCGCGCGGGCCCTCGCCCTCAGGAGCTACGGAAGCCACGGCCACCGGAGCCTGCGCGCCCCGGGACCAAAGCACCGCTACTCGGCGCAGGAGGTACCGGCCTACCTGCCACAGGCCTGGTTCGACACCTACTTCGAGGACTTCCTCGACCGCATCCCGCAGGCCCATCGCCCCCGGCCGCGCGCCGTTCGCCGCGCGGCGTCCCTGAAACTGGCGGAACTAGCCTGCGGCGTCCCCTGGACAGGGTGTGCCGAGATCCTGGGACTTCCACCGGGGACGGCCGCCAAGCTCCGCAGCATTCTCGGCGCCCGCCTCGAAGCCGGCCGGATGTGGCCGGAGTTCGAACTCAGGGTCGGCCGTATCGCCGACCACCTCGACACCATCGACGACCGCGTCGACTACGCGACCAGACGCCGCAGGCTGGCCACCTGGCGCATGCCCGGCCAGGACTGGCGTGCCCTGTCCGGCGGCATCCCCCGCCTGACCAGGCTCCACCAGCACGGCGACCCGGCCATCGGCACCGTCCTCGTGTGGAGCGAGGCCACCCAGGGCGAGCCCGTCCACAGCCCCCTGATGCGCGAACTTCGGCACCGCGGCGGCGACTGCGCGACGCTCAGCCAGGAGGTCAAGCACCTTCGGGCGGAACACCTTTGCGGCGCGCGGCTCCACCTGCGCCGGCGGCTCGACACCTACGCATCACTGCTGGGCGCGGCCTGCGACCGAGGGAAGGACCTCCAGGTGAACACCGACGACGTCCTGGCGACGGCCGAAACGGGCACAACGGCAGTGTCGGCTGCTGCCCGGTGACGCCTTCACGCGCGCCGGCCCGCAGCCTTGCCCCGCTCCCGGCAGACCCGCTCGAAGAGGACCCCGGCGGGGCGGGGCCGCGTGAAGCGGCCGGTGAACTGCTTGCCGTTGTCGGTGAGCACCTCGACCGGGACCCCGTGTAGTCGCATGGCGCGCACGAATGCGTCGGCCACCGTCCGGCCGGACGGCGTAGCCAGCACCTCTGAGATCCTCTCCAGGTTCCCGGATCCGCGCTGGTGCGTTGTGGCCAGGGGTTCACCCTCGGTAGATGCTCCTGTGTCGGATCGTGACCGCGTGGGCTGACTTTGGCTGGAAAACCTGCACCGCCGCCCCGGCTCGCACTCTACGGTTCAGTACCACAGGGAGTCGCGGTCGTCGGGGGCGTCGTGCTCCGGGGCCGTCCGATGGTGTGGGGGCCTTTGATGACTGCCCAGCGCGTGGTCCGCGGCCGGACCGGCGTGATCCTCGTTCTGATCATGGCCCTCGCCGCTCTCGGGCTGACCTCGCCCGCGCGGTTCCGAAGCGCCGCCGCGACGGTGCCGGACGCCCGGTCTGCGGCCACCGGGCCGGAGGGGCCCGAGGGCACATCGTTCAACCCGAACCAGATCAAGGACATCAAGGCGGCGGACCCCGGCGCCGGGGTGAACCTGATCGAGGCCCCGACGGCGAACAACAGCGGTGACGCGCGGCTGGCGTATCCGCTCGAGGTTCCCAAGGGACGTGGAGGCCTGCAACCCGACCTGTCGGTCGCCTACAACTCGGCAGGCGGAAACGGTTGGGCCGGCGTGGGCTGGGACTTGAACACGCCCTCGATCACGGTCGACACCCGGTGGGGCGTCCCGCGCTACGACAGCGGCAAGGAAACCGAGTCGTACCTGCTGAACGGGGAGCAACTCACCCCGGTGGCGCACCGCGGTGAACTCCAGGCGCGTACGGCGGAGAAGGTGTTCCACTTCCGGGTCGAGGGCAGGTTCGAGCGGATCGTGCGGCATGGTGACAAGCCGTCGAACTACTGGTGGGAGGTCACCGACAAGCAGGGCACCCGTACCGTCTACGGCGGGGCGCCGGACACCTCGCTCGCCGACGCGTCCGGCAACATCGCGGTGTGGGCGGCACGGGAGGTACGTGATGCGCACGACAATCTGATGCGCTACCACCACGTCCGGGTCGACGACGGCGGGGTCGCGAACGCCACCGTCGCGGGCCGCGCCCTGTACCCGCAGCGGATCACCTGGACCGGGCACGGTGACACCGAGGGCAGGTACTCGGTTACCTTCGTCCGGGACCGCGACCGGGGCGAGGCGCGCCGCGGGGACGTACAGATCGACGCACGGTACGGGTTCAAGAAGGTCACCGCCGACCTGCTGCGCCGGATCGAGGTCAAGCTCGACGACCAGCTGATCCGCGCCTACGAGCTGAACTACCGGTCCGGCGCGTTCGCCAAGACGCTGCTCACCTCGGTGTCGCAGTTCGACGAGAGCAACCAGCTGTTCAACACCCACACGTTCGACTACTTCGACGACGTGCGCGACCAGTGGGGCAACTACAACGCCTTCGCCGACGCGGCGCCTTGGTCGGTGCCGGACGACGGCCTCGGGGTGAACATCCGCGAAGGCGAGGCCAGCGCGATCTCGGCGAACACGTCGGCCGGCTTCGGCGCACACCTGTTCGCGGGCTACAACGTGCAGGGACTTTCGACCAAGGAGGGTTCCGTCGGGTTGAAGGTCGGGTTCAGCGCGGGCCAGTCCGACGGCCTCTCGACGCTGGCCGACGTGAACGGCGACAACCTGCCGGACAAGGTGTTCCGCAAGAACAACGAGGTGTTCTACCGGCCCAATCTGGCCAAACCGGGTGGTGAACCGAAGTTCGGCGACACGCCGGTCAAGCTCACCGGCCTCCCGGGAATCTCGACCGAGCGCACGCTGTCCGGCACCATCGGCGTCGAGGCGTACGTCCTCGCCACCTCGGCCCAGCTGGACTTCGTGGGCACCACGACCACCTCGGACCGGTTCTTCAGCGACGTCAACGGCGACGGCATCACCGACCTGGTGAACAACGGCGGCGTGCTGTTCGGCTACCTGGACGCGAACGGGCAACCCGCCTACAGCGCGGACTCCGCCCGCACCCCGGTGCCGGTCGGGGGCGGCGCGGTGACCGGCGAGATCGTCGGCGACCAGAGCGCGCAGTTCAACCAGCAGGTGGACAACTCGCCGCTGCTGGACTCCGTGCGCCGCTGGGTCGCGCCGTTCGACGGCAACGTCCGTGTGGACGGCCGCGTGCAGCTGACCCAGGACCCCTCGCCGGCGCGGGCGGCCTACACCAAGGCCGACGGCGTGCGGGTCACCATCCAGCACAAGGACGCCGAACTCTGGGCGCAGCGGATCGGCCCCGACGACCACACCGAGTTCACTCCGGGCAATGTGGCGTCGATTCCGGTGAAGAAGGGGGACGCGCTCTACTTCCGCACCCAGTCCATTCTGGACGGCAAGTACGACACCGTGGCGTGGGACCCGGAGATCACCTACACCGGTCTGCCGGCCGGCACGGACGCGAACGGGTTGGCGAGCACGGTGTTCCGTGCGTCGTCGGACTTCACCTTCGGTGGCAGGCCGTCTTTGGTGACCGTGCCGGTGAGCGGCACGTTGCGGCTGACCGGTGACGTGGTCAAGTCCAAGGCGACGTCGGACGACGTGACCGTCGTGATCGAGAAGGGCAACGGCGTCCACGCCGGTACGGAGGTGTTCCGCAAGGTCCTGCCCGCCGCGTCGACCGGTACCTCCGCGATCGACGTGAGCATTCCGGTCAGCGTGTTCGAGAAGATGTCGTGGAAGCTGAAGACCGACTCCCCGATCGACGTCTCGGCGGTGAGCTGGGCGCCGAAGGCGCACTACACGGCCGCGCAGGGGGTCGAGTCGGTGGTCGACGCCAAGGGTGATCCGACGCTGGTGATCAGCCCGCCGTACGACATGGACATGTTTCCGGCGGACACCCTCGCCGCGCCGCAGCAGTCCTACAAGGTGACCAAGACCGGCCAGTTGAAGGTGCGGCCGAAGATCGGCCTCAACTTCGGGCTCCTCGGTGACGCCAAGATCGCGTTCACGGTGAAGAAGCGCGGCGGGCAGCTGGTCGGCAAACGGGTCTTCGAGGCCAGGGACACCTACTTCAGTGGCTCGAAGCTGGATCTGACCGTGCCGGTCACCGCCGGCGACGAGCTCTACATCGACTACTCCACGACGGAGACCAAACTGCTCGGCACGCTCGTCGAGCAGTCCGCGTCGGTCACCTACGACGTGACCTCCAGCTGGCCGGCCTTCACCCCGGCGCCCAGCGCCCTGCACGCCTCCGTCGGGCAGGGCGCCTTCGCCCAGCCCTACCGCGGCTGGGGTGTGATCGGCTACCAGGGCAACCGCGACCGCGCCACCCAGCCGATCAAGCAGGCCGAACTCACACTGGACCAGAGCTTCAAGGACGCACTGCCCAAGGAGCCCAAGGAAGCGGACGTCGCGCCCTTCGCCGCGAACCCCCGGCTCACCATGCCGCGGCTGGCGGTGTTCGCCCCCGTTCCGGCCAAGGGCGGCTGGGCCGCCCAGGACGAGTCCTCCTGGGTCACCGCCGCGATGGCGACCAGTTCCCGCCTCGGCGCGGACACCATCGACGTCGTCACCGACGCCGACGTGGCCGGCGGCCGGACGGTGATGCGCCGCGGTGTCACCGGCCAGGTGTCGGCCACCCTCGCGGCCGGCCCGTTCGGCGGCACCGTGGTCGGCGGGATCACCGCGGGTTCGGTCGACTACCTCGACCTCAACGGCGACGGCTACCCCGACGTCGTGGGCGCCAAGGAGATCCAGTTCTCCGACACGACCGGCGCGCTCGGCGCCACGCGCGGCACCCTCGGCGGCAACGTCCGCGAGGCGGACAACGTCTCCGGCAACGTGTCGCTCTCTGCGGGCAGCGAGACCGCCACCGTCGCCAGCGCACTGGGCATGGCCGCCCCCGACGCGGGCACCAGCGCCAACACCGCCACCACCGGCGCCGTCCAACCCTCGCTCGGCATCGGCGGCAGCCTCGGCGGCGGCGAGTCCGACGTCCGCGTCGACCTGATCGACATCAACGGGGACGGGCTGCCGGACAAGGTGTTCGCCAACGGCGACGCCCAGCTGAACCTCGGCTACTCCTTCGCCGCCCGCGAACCCTGGCCGGCCGGACCGATCAACGACGCCTCCACCCGCAACGTCGGCGTCAACCTCGGGTTCAACATCGACCGCTACGGCTTCGCGGGCGGCGTGTCCGCCGAGCTGGGAACCTCGTTCACCAACGCGAGCATGGCGGACGTCAACGGCGACGGCCTCCCCGACCGGGTGTTCACCGACGGGACCAACCCGATCAAGGTCGCGGTCAACACCGGCACCGGCTTCACCGCGCCCGCCCCGTGGCGCGGCAGCTTCCCCGAGATCGCCGTCGACAAGAACGCCAGTCTCGGCGCGGGCGTCTACTTCACCGTCGGCCTGCCCACCCCCGTCGGCGTCTTCGTCTTCAACCCCGGCGCCAACGCGACCACCGGCATCAGCCGGGCCGAAACCAGCCTGCGCGACGTCAACGGCGACGGCCTCGCCGACCACCTCAGGTCCACCCGGGACAACGAACTCCTGGTCGCGGTCAACAACAGCGGGCGCACCAACCTGCTGCGCTCGGTCATCCGCCCGATGGGCGCCCGGATCGACCTGGACTACACCCGCTCGGGCAACACCGCCGACATGCCGCAGAGCCGCTGGGTGCTGTCCCGCACCTCCGTGTTCGACGGGCTCGCTGGCGACGGCGCCGACACGCGCCTGACCACCTACCGCTACGAGCAGGGCCACTACGACCGGCTCGAGCGCGAATTCCTCGGCTTCGGCCGCGTCGTGACCGAGGACCGCGAGCCCGGTGCGGGCGACGCCGTGCGGCGCGCGGTGACGAACGAGTACCGCACCGACGGGTACTACAGCCGCGGCCTGCTCACCCGCACGCTGACCACGGACGGCGCGGGCCGCCCCTACCGCGAGACGGTCAACACCTACCGGCTCCACGACACCTCCTCGGGCACCGAAGCGGACCCGAAGAGCCCGACGGCCACCGTCTTCCCACAGCTCACCCGCACCGAGGAGAAGTTCTACGAAGGCGCGGCCACCGCAGCCAAATCCACGTCCACCGAACTCTCCTACGACGGGTACGGCAACGTCGTCCGCACGTTCGACACGGCCGACGAGGGCACCGCGGACGACCTGGAGACCACCTACGGCTACAGCGCGTCCGACCCTGCCTGCCGCGACCGCGGCATCGTCGGGATCGCCAACGTCCTGCGGCAGAAGGCCACTGCGACCGGCGCGGTGCTGCGCCACCGCGAGACCGGCATCGACTGCGCGACCGCCGCGGTGCGCCAGGTCCGCGAGTACCTCGACGACAGCACCTCCGCGGTCTCCGACCTGGAGTACCACCCGAACGGAAACCTCAAGTCGGTGACCGGCCCGGCGAACGCGACCGGGCAGCGGTACAAGCTGGAGTACGGCTACGACACCGTCGTCGGCGTGCACATCGAATCCGTCGTGGACAGCTTCGGGTACCGGTCGTCCTCGACGCACAACCTGAAGTACGGCCTGCCCGAGCGCAACACCGACCAGAACAACCAGCCGGTCCTGATGTCCTACGACACCGCCGGCCGCCTGGACACGGTGACCGGACCGTACGAGACGGGCGGCGGCCAGGCCACGATCGACTTCGACTACCACCCAGAGGCGACGGTCCCGTACGCCACGACCAAGCACCTGGACCGCACCGCGACGGGGGTACGCGCGGACACCATCGACACGGTCACCTTCACCGACGGCCTCAAGCGGATGCTGCAGACGAAGAAGGACGCCTCGGTGGCCACCGCACCGGGGGCGGCGCCCGCCCAGGTGATGACGGTGTCCGGCCGGCTGAAGTTCGACTTCCTCGGCCGCGCGGCGGAGACGTACTACCCGGTCACGGAGGCCAAGGGGCCCGCGAACACCGCGTTCAACGCCACCTTCGACACCGTGGCGCCCACGAAGGACACCTTCGACGTACTGGACCGTTCGGTCAAGACGGTCCAGCCTGACGGGGTCACCACCAGCACCGGGTACGCGTTCGGCCCCGACCGGGCGGGCACGACCCGGTTCGAGCAGACGGTGACGGACGGCAACGGCAAGCAGCGCCGTACCTACACCGACGTCCGCGGCGCGACCACCTCGGTGAAGGAGTTCGACGGCCCCGCGGCGATCTGGACCAGCTACGAACTCGACCCGGTGAAGCAGGTCACGGCGATCACCGACGACAAGAACAACGTCACGCGCGCCGAGTACGACGGCCTGGGGCGCCGCACCGTGTTCGACAGCCCGGACGCCGGACGCACCGAGACGCGCTACGACCTGGCCGGGAACATCACGGCGAAGATCACCGCGAACCTCCGGGCCGCGGGCAAGTCCGTCGAGTACGACTACGACTACTCGCGGCTCAAGGCCATCCGGTACCCGACGTTCCCGGGCAACAACGTCACCTACGCCTACGGCGCGCCGGGCGCGCCGGACAACGCGGCTTCCCGGGTCACCGAGGTCCGCGACGCGGCCGGGACGACGACCCGCGCCTACGGGGCGCTGGGCGAGGTCACCAAGGAGACCCGCACGATCACCGCGGCCGGCGGCACTCCGCGCACCTACACCACCGCGTGGCGCTACGACGCCTTCAACCGCGTGCTCCAGCTGACCTACCCCGACGGCGAGGTCCTGACCTACGACTACGACTCCGGCGGCCACGTCACACGCGCGACCGGGGTCAAGAACGGGACCGGCTACACGTACCTGGACCGGCTCGACTACGACAAGTTCGAGCAGAAGATCCTGCAGCAGACCGGCAACGGGGTCCGCACGACCTACACCTACGACGCCGAGGACCGCAGGCTCGCGGCGCTGCAGTCGGTGGCGCCGAACGGGACCCCGTTCCAGAACCTGGGCTACACCTACGACAACATCGGCAACATCACCGCGCTGGCGAACAGCGCGCCGCAGGGCGGGGAGATCGGCGGCCCGAGCACCCAGACCTACGGGTACGACGATCAGTACCGGCTGACGTCCGCGTCCGGCCGGTACACCGACAAGAACAACCGGGTCAACAAGTACACGCTGACCCTGGGCTACGACTCGATCCACAACACTACGAGCAAGTCCCAGCACCACGAGGTCACGGGTGGCACCCCGGCCTTCCCGGTGGGCGGCGGGGCGGCCGGCCCGATCGAACCGGTCGACGACCCGACGAACCCGGCCGACGTCCAGGACAAGACCAGCTACGACTACGCGTACGCGTACAACGGCACCAAGTCGCACGCGCCCAGCAAGGTCGGGCCGATCACCCACGCCTACGACGCCAACGGCAACCTGACCGACACCGTCAACACCGCCGTCAACGGCAAGCGGCGGCAGTTCGTGTGGGACGAGGAGAACCACCTCGCCTGCAGCCAGGACACCGCAACGGCCACCGTCGCGCAGGACCCGAGCGGCTGCACGGACGCCACCGTCGCCTACACCTACGACGACAAGGGCGACCGCGTCGTAAAGAAGGGCGACGGACTCTCGCTCTACCCGAACCGCAACTACAGCGAACACGACGCGACCGGCTACAAACACATCTTCGTCGGCGACAGCAGGCTGACGACCAAGACCGTCGCGGTCACCGGGACCGAGGACGCCCAGTGGTTCTTCCACGCCGACCACATCGGCTCCTCCGGGTACGTGACGGACAAACAGGGCGCGGTCGCCGAGCACCTGGAGTACTTCCCCTACGGGGAGACGTGGGTGGAAGAGCGGACCGGGCAGGCGGACACGCCGTACCAGTTCACCGGCGAGGAGCTCGACGCTGAAACCGGCCTGTACTACTACGGAGCCCGCTACTACAACCCGAGGACCCAGCTGTGGGCCGGCGCCGACCCGGCGCTGCCCGACTACCTCGACAAGGACATCGCGGGCGGCATCGGCGAGCCGCGCAACCTCGCCGCCTACACGTACACCCACAACAACCCTCTCCGCTACACCGACCCCACTGGGGGGCTCCTCCAGCTCGCCCCCTTGGCGCCGGCCGCCCCCGCCCTCGCCACCCCTGCGGGCGCCGTCGTCGTTGGCACCATTGTGATCGGCGCCACGGTGTACGCCATCATCAACTCCCACACGCCCGACGACTCGGTCGCCAACTCCCCGCGCGCAGCCCAACCCGGGCCGGTGCCGCAGCCTCCGCCGGCACCCGGAACGAAGACCGACGACGAGGAGATGGTGTCGATCTACAAGGCGCCACAACCGGGCATGGGTGATAAATTCATGTTGCGCGGATTCCTGAAGGAAGACTTTCCCTCCGGGGATGGCATGAATGGTTATGCATATTTCGCGGGACCGAATGACCGTGCATTGGCGGAAGAATACGCTCGTTCATACAATGGAGGTGTTATCGAAATTCGCATTCCCAAGAGCGACTACGACTTGATTTGGAAGCGCTTTGAGAAGCCCTACGAAGGCGGACCACGCGCAGAGCTGGAAATTCCGGGCGACACCGTTACCGCGCTCAACGCCTACCGGCCGTGGGTGCTGCACCGATGATGAACGGAGTAGATGTGTGGAATCAAGTAAAAGAAGAGTACCCGGTCGGCGCTGTCGTTGATGTCGAAGTTTCCCGGCGAGTGGTGTTTGGGGTCTTTGTGGAGCTTCAAGGTTTTCCAGGAGTTTCGGCGATCGTCGACATCGTCTCGTACAGGCCCGACGGAGTGGCGGTCACTCCCGACGAGCTTCCCCCGCCGGGAACGCGGATTCGAGCACGGGTCGTGGAACACAACGAGCGGACGAAGCAGGTGAAGTTGAGAGTCGGGCCCTAACGATCTCACCGCAGGCCGGACCACCGGCTGCTTGACCATCCTTATGGTGGCGTGCGGCGTCCGTGACCAGGCCGGATTCCTTGACCACCCCCGGCCGGCGGGCGACGACGGCCAGATCTGCGGCGGCGTACACGGCCCGGATCTCCGCTTCCTCAGTACGGCGCCCGTGAGGTGCAGCCTCACGTGCTCGATGGACCGGATCTCGTCCAGTAGGGCGGCGTCGAGCGGGTGGCCGGCGACCAGTGGGTGCAAGGGCCGATTCACCTTGCCGAGCGCGGCGGCGGCCGTCGGCCAGCTGCTGCCGGCTAACGGCCGTGACTGCTTGTGCTATCGAGTTGATCAGCCTGGGAGAGGCGGGTTCCAGATCAGCTGGTTGCCGTTCCAGGACGCCTGGAATGTGCTGGTGCCGCCAGAGGGGCAGCATTGCGGGTCGCTGGGCCGATACTTCCGGTACTCCAGTGTCACCTTCTGGCCGTCTTGGTTCTTGATGGTGACGATTCCGCCGATCGCCTCGCTGTCCCTGCCGACGTAGCGGTTTCCGTAGAAGAAGAAGACTCCTTGGATGGAGCCGTCTCCGTCGGCAGTGCCGGCGCGCACTGCCCGCAGCGGGCCTCGGAGATTGGCCATGTCGGTTGCGTTCGCGCTGTAGCCGAGCTGCTTGATCTGCTGCAGGGCGGCCTGGGCGTCGAAGTCACCGGCCTGCGGTTGCTTCGGGCAGCCGACGAAGTCGGTGACTGCGGCTGGCGGATGGAGGTTCTGAAGCTTCTTGCAGTCCTGAAGCCAGCCGGGGTCCGAGTCGTCGCCCATCGCGGGGACGAGGGTGGCCGCCGGACTGAGCGAGTCGTGGTCGCGTTTGAAGACGCTGATCGTGACGAAGTCGGACGTCTGGGGGCCCCAGGTGACGGCTGCCCAGCCGTTCCAGCACATCGGCTTCCCAAGCGATGGGGTTCCGGGCGCTCCGGGCGGGTTCATCTGCTTGCGGATCGCCGCACGGAGGATGTCGTCCGAGGGACAGGGCGACGCGGCGGCCGGATCGGCAGTGGGAGTGGGAGTGGGAGCTGCTGTCGGGGCTGGCGTGGATGGCGGTGCCGGGTTGGCGCCGGGTGTGGACCAGAGGACCTCTTCGATGTGGAAGAGGTCGCTGATCTCGAGAGACAGGTCGTCCCTGCCCCAGAACGCAAGTCCGAGTCCGGCAGAGGTGTACAGGCCAGCCTTGAGCTCGACCTTGTCTGGCTGGCCGCCGCCTCCTTCGGTGGCGAGCTTGATTCCGGGGGTGAGGTCGAGGAAGGGCCCGGCGATCCCATAGAGGTCCATCTCTAGATGGAGTCCCGACTTCGCGGTTCCTTCGATTGTCGCCTTAGGGCCCTTGGCCAGGGTGAAGTGGTTGTCGAAGGACGCGATCGGGCGGGGCAGCCCGCTGCCGCTCCAGTCGAGCCCGGCGGTCATTTTCGCTTCTTGGCGGGCATCGATCGCGACATCGAGCTTGGCGAAGCTGGCTTCAAGGCTGCCGACGACGTTGGCCTTCATCACGAAGACGAGAGGCACACCCCCGGCCCACAGGGGAAACTCGCCCAGCGGGACCGGCTCCGGCGGATCCCGGAACTTGAGATTGCACTTCATGAGCTCGATGGACGGAGGCACGGTCAGCAGGAGACGGGACTTCTGGGTCATGTTGAGTGCCCACCGGGCGTTGTGGATACCTGTGGGATCCCAGTCGATATCGAAGTCGAGGTTAGGCCCGGCACCACCGATTGCCGCCTGCTCGAGTGGGCTGCTCGGGTTGAGGCTTGCCGCCTTCTGGCATTCGGCCTCCATGCCCGGTCGCATGGTCTCCTTACGGAGGCTGGCGTTGAGCGTGAAGTTCCCGGGGTCACCCCCGATGCTGAGCGGGTCGTCTCCGGTTGCGGCCAAAGCAGCGCTGGGCCCTGGGCTGGTGCCGCTGGGGACGGTGAAGGCCGCGTTGGTGACGGCGGGTGTTGACGACGCGGCTTGGCCAGCGCCCTGGGGGGGCTTGAGGGCAACGTGTTGGGCGTGAATCTTTCCCTTGGGCATGGCGTCGCGGATCGTAGCAGGCGTGGTGGCGACCAGAAGTTGCCCGTGATCTCCTTGGCGGACGGCTGTCACCTTGCGGATCAAGCCCTGGGGCGTCTTCGGACCGATGCCGACTACCAGGACATCCCCCGCGGTCAAGGCGTGCGCCTGGCCGGTATCGGAGGCGAAGATCAGGTTCTCGTCGGAGGCGTTGCTGACCAGATCCAGGTGCGTGGCGTCGAGGACCTTGGTGGTGTGCGGTACCTCGTTCGCGTAATCCGCGTCGGCGGACACGGAAGCACCTGCCGCGACCTTCACGGCGACCTCTGAGAGCACCGGGTAGAGGTCGCTCTCCTTCCCCCGAACCGGTCGAATGTCCAGGACGTAGCGTCCAGGGGACACTGCGAAGGTCTCGCTGGCCGACAGGTGCCGTTCGAACCCGTCGGGGCCGCGGACGGCGATGTCCGCTGCCGCGCCTTGGGGGAGATCTGCGACGGCAACAGCGAGCGTGCCTCGGCGTTCGAGCGACCACCAGGCGTAGCCGCCGAGCAGGGCGCAGACCGTGACGACGACGGTGAGCGCGAGAACAGTTCTCCGCCCTCTGCTGCCGCGGGGCAGGTGCGGGATCCAACGGGACATGTGCTCCCCTCCTGCACTGGGGATGTCGGCGGAGGACTCACCCGGTGCTTCGCGACGTGCTGGCCATCAGTCGGCGGTCGGCGGGGCCGGCGTCGTTTGGAGTGTGCGCAGGCGGAAGCCCGCTGACTGAATGCGTGATGGCCAGTCAGATGGTGAAGACCATTAACTCGATAACATGTCGTCATGGCAAGTCCTGGTACCGAACTGAGGATCTCGTGATTCGCCGTTGACGGTAGGCGGCTTAAGAGGGGAGGGCAGGATGGGCGACATCCCTGCCATGCATGACGGCTCAGCCTCTCCATCGCGTCGGGAACGGCTGCGCGCTGAGCTCGAGCGTGAGGCCCGGCTTGAGGCGCGTCGCCTCACCGCCGCTCACGGCGCGGCGGGCCTGAGCCTATCGGCCGTTGCTCGCAGCGTCGGCGTGTCACCGCCAGCGCTGTACCGCTACTTCAAGAACAAGAACGCCCTCATCCTCGCGATGTACGAGGATCTCACTGCAGAGTTTGTCGCCACGGTGGCCACGGCATCTCAGCATGAGGAGCCTGAGGACATCGGAGCGCAGCTGTACGCGGCCACCCGAGCGGTGCTCGACTGGTCGGTTGCACATCCGGCGGAGTTCGACGTTCTGATGGGAGCCACTTACGCACGCCTCGCCGCGGCCAAGCCGGGGATGGACAATGTGCTGCTACGCGACCTCGGCGGGTTCTTCGGCGCTCTGTTCACTCGGCTGTGGGAGCGGGGCGGCGTGCGCTACCCCACCGCCGATGAGATCGAACCGCTCCTGCGTGCCCAGCTCCTGACCTACGGCAAGCAGGCCGGCCAGGACCTCCCCCCGGGAGTGACGCTGCTGATGATCACATGCTGGCGCCAGATCTACGGGCTGCTCTGTATGGCTGTCTACAGCCACCTGGCCACCCCCTTCGACAGCTACGTGCCACTGTTCAACAACATGATGGACGACCTGCTCGCCCTACTCGGTGTAAGCCGCGGCCCTCACCAACGCTGACCCCTGGGCGGCCCTGTATCTGTCGGCCGTAGGGCGCCACGCATCCGCGAAGCTGGATGCTGCCCCGGCTCGTGCGTTCAGCGGTTGGTCCTTCGGATCAGGTGTGCCGCGCCGCGGCCGTCGGCACCGAGCGGCGTCGACGATCTGGTGCTCAACATCGGTGAGCCGAGACACGAAAGTTGGAACCAGGGTGGTGCGCTGGCCTGGAGATTCCGACCTTGCAGGACACCCTTGTTGGAACCATCTGGTCACGCTTCTTGCAACCGGCGGCGGGTTGCCATTCATGTTGGAACCAGCTCCGAAAAGCAGTTCGACACTGAGGTGCTACTTGACCAGGTGGAAGTCCGGAGGTTGCAGCCAGGCTTCCAGAAACGCCGCATCTCCGACGTGTCGAATCCACCGGCTCCCGCCCCAGGTGTCATAGGAGACCTCCGAGAGCCTTCCCGGGAGAGCTGACGCCAGTGCTCTCGCCCGGGTCAGGACTGCCTCGTTCCTCGTGTCGTCTCCTTCGGCGGCGCGGCTGCTCAGGAGGCCGTCGAAGTCGACCGCTGCATCGAGACGGCGGGCGAGAGCGAGCACCAGGTGGCCGAGCAGCATGTGGTTCACCGGGCCCGAGCATCCGGTACCGGCTACCAGCCCCTGCACCGGTGGACGCGAGAACGCCGAGTAGTCCTCGTCCTCGGCAGGTATCTCTTCGTCCTCTGGCAGGAAGAACACGCCGACGCCGGCCGGGTCGAAGGCCGGCAGGCCCAGGGCGGAACCGTCTCGCACCCAGAAGTCCACGTCGCCGCCGGCCGTGGTCTCCACCGGCTCGCAGAAGGTCCCCAACCACGGAACCACATCGGCCAGGATGTCCGCGAACCCGCGTGGCTCGAAGAGCCACCGTCCAACCGCCGGTCCCGACATGCCACCCTCCAGGGTCCCGTGACCCAGGTGCCACTGGGCCCGGTTCTACCAGATCCCGGCGGCGGGCGTCTGATCATTTGGGGGCACAGTTAAAGCTCAAGATCGATTCCAGTGCCAGCCCGCTCCGGTTCCAACACCCGTGACCAAGTTCCAACTACCGTGTCACGGCTCAGAGAGGGACACGCATCCCGATCTTGGTGACAACAATCGACGCTATATGTCAACTAGAGGCGTCAGTTGCAGGCGACGCGGCGTGCAGACCGCCCTCGGCGTCGATCACCCAGGTCCAGCCGTGCTCGTAGAGGAACGCGCTGATGGCGTTGGGGTTGCCCTCGCCGAGCGGCCAGGTGCGGTGGGCGACGGCGTCGCCGGGACGGAGGCCGCGGACAACGGGGGCGGAGATCACGACAGACAGGGAAACCATCCTTCGGGCAGGCGCGGTCGTCCATGTTGACTTGGACTGCCCCGGTTTGCGTAGTCCTTTCACGGGGTTGCTGTCTGCCGCAGGCGAACATGCCGAAGAGCCAGCCGGAGGGTCGGCTGGGTGGTGGCGACGCAGGTCGTCTTGGCGTTACCGCGCGGTGCCGCCTTCCGCAGGAGCGGCACAGCCGCCGAGCCGAGCCGGACCGGGGGCGGCTCTCCGCCACGCCCCCGGCTCGGCCGGCGTCTCAGCGTGTCCTGCGGATGGCGTCGGTCGCCGCCTTGGCGATGGCGGCGGGGGCGTTGGAGGGCTTGGGCAGGTGGAGCAGGGTGGTCCCCGGCAGGTGGCGGGAGTTCTTGTCGAGGGTGAGCTGGAGGACGGCGCAGCCGGCGGCGCTGAGGCGCTGGATGCGGGTGACGGCGTCGGCGGTCTCGTCGGGGGTGTATTGCGCGTCGGTGACGATCACCAGGAGGCGGCCGGCCCCGGGGCGGCTGAGGTCGAGGCCGTGGTCGAGAGCGTCGAGGGCGTCGCCCAAGTTGTGGCTGCGGCCGTTGGCGCGGAACGTCGTCACCTGCGCCGGTGCGCGGTGGGTGGGCCGGGTCAGGGCGGTCAGGTGCGTGTCGTAGGCGACGGTGGCGGTGCGGGAGTCGGGGCCTGTCATGGCCGCTGCGCGGGCCACGATCCAGGCAGCGGACGAGACGGGCCCGCAGGCGGCGCTCATGGAGCCGGAGACGTCCACCGCGATCCCCACCCGCAACGGCGGGGTGGCGGTGGAGCTGCGGCGGGTGTGGGTGAACGGCTCCGCAGTGGGCACCGACCCGGACGCGCGCTGGGCGTCGCGGGCGAGGGCGGCCCTCATGTTGAGGCGGCCGGGTGGGGTGGGGCTGGTGCTCCGCTCCTCGGTCCGCTCGCGGTAGGCAGCTGCACGGAGCGCGCGGCTCAGCTGCTCGGCGGCGGTCTGCTCGGCGGCGGTCGGCTTGCGGGTGCCGGTGATCGGGCTGGTGCGAGAACTGGGTGTGCCGTCGGGGTTGACGGTGGCGCCGCGGGGGTTGAAGACCGACTTCGCCAAGGCGGCGGACTTGCGCTGGCTGCCGGCCCGCTGGGCGCGGTCCTGGGCTTGTGCCTCGGCGTGCGCGGCCAGGGCGTCGTCGGCGGCGAGTAGTGCCGCGAGGTCCGCACGGTCGTTGGCGGCCATGCTGTCCATGACGACCACCACGGCGCCGGACAGCAGATCGGTGAGGTCCTCCGGCGGGGCGGGCAGGGACGGTGCAGCAGCGTCCAGAGCCGAGCACCAGTCCCGGGCGTGCGCGAGCATGGTCGCGGCGTCGTGGTCGGCGCACCGATGGGCCGCAGTCCAGATACCGGTAAGGGTGGCCAGCAGGTCCGCGCCCAGGACCTGCTCGCACAGCTCGGCGACCGCCCGGGTCTCGCCCCCGTCCAGGATGCCGACGTCACGGCGACCGAGGATCAGGGCCGCCACGCCGGCGGCGTGCTCGATGCCCTGGAAACTCGGGTTGGCGATGTCGGGCATGACCAGCGTACGGGCGCTGGTGCGCAGGTACGTGCGGTCCATCGGACGCCTGGTCAGGTGGGCGCCTTCGACACGGCTCTCCTCCAGCAGCAGCGCGGCCTCCACGATCCGGGGGTGCGCGCCGGCCGGCTCCGTCCACACGGAGTGGGCGGCGTGGGCGGCCTCGTGGACGAAAACGCCCCAGGCGGCGGGATAGCGATCTTCGTCGCCGACGATCCGCGGATGGATTTCGTGGGCCTGAAGAGGGTCGAACAGCGTGGCGTCGAACTCGACCTCGGCCAGGCCGGGGAAGTACGCGGCCGGCGCCCCCGAGCGGGTGCCGGGGCGGCAGGTGACGAGCAGGTCCTGGCGGCCGGACAGGGCGACCAGCCGGTCGCCGAGTTCGGCTCCCACACGCAGCCACGCGGCCGGGGACGACCGGGGCTGTGCGGGCGGGGCGCCGTCGTCGTCCCAGCGCGCGAGGTCGGCGTCGTCGGCCGCGGTGACGGAGGACTGGACGTGGTGGTGGGCACTCATCGCCGGCGGCCCCGGGACGCGGAGCCGGTACTCCCCGGGGGCGTCTGGGCAGCCGGAGCGGGCGCGGCGGAGAGCTGCCGACCGAGCGTGAGGGGCGCGACGTCCTTGATGCCGGCGATCTTCTTGACGGCTGCGGCGACGATGTCGCGGTCCTCAAGGGGTGCGATGCCGATCAGGTTTCCGAGGGCGGCCTTGAAGCCGAGGACGGACTCAGTCTTCTGGAAAGCAATCAGTTCCCGTAGCTGCGGCGCCCAGCCGAGTTCGCCGAGTTCGACCTGCGAAGCGAGGTGTCGGGCGACCCGGACCACCCGGGCATCGATCCGCAGCGCCTCGGCCAGGTCGTAGTCCGTGCTGACCTGGATCTGCACGCTGAAACGGGACGCGAGCGCATCGGTCAGCACGGCACCGTGCACGTTGGGGTTGTGCCCGGCCAGCACGAAGAAGCCTTGCTTGGCCTGGATGGTCTCGCCCTGGTGTGCCTTGACCTGGATCTGGCGGCGCCCGTCCATCGCGGGATACAGCGCGGCCAACACTTTGGGTGAGATCAGCGTCGCGTCGTCGATCAGCAGGGCGCGGCCCTCCTGCATGGCGACGACCAGCGGCCCGTACTGCCAGACGTAGCCTCCGCCGTCGTCCAGCGTGTACTCGCCGACCAGGTCGCCGACTGTCGTGTCGCCGTCGCCGGCGACGGTGATCAGGTCGTCGAAAGCGGCCTCGACCAAGCTCGTCTTGCCGGTGCCCGGAGGGCCGTAGAGCAGCACCGGTATGTCGGCGTCGCGCAGGCGCGTCAGCGCCTCGACGTCGGGAAGGTCGGCCAGCTGCCGCGGGTGGTAGAGCTGTCCCCCCGGGCGGCGGATCGGGCCGGTCCACTTGGGTGCGGGTGCGGGTGCGGGTGCGGGTGCGGGTGCGGGTGCGGGCTTGGGCGCGGTCGTGCGGGCCGTGGCCGCGGCGGCGCGGGGGGAGTGGGTTCCCGGTGGACTGATCACCGGGGCTCGCCCGGCTGCGGCGGTCAGCGAGTTCGCGCGGAACTGCTTCCCGGCGCCGACCCGGTCGGCCTCGCCCCGTTTCACCAGGGTCTCGGCCGCTTGCACGACGGCGCCGCTGGAGTGGCCCAGTGCCTTGGCTATCTGATTGGTGGTGAGCGCGTCCGCCGGCCGGCCGGCCAGCAGGCGGGCGACCTTGGCCCGCAGCTCGCCGGGCGGGGTGCGTGGTGTAGTGGTGGGCGGTGCGGGTGTGGTCAAGCGGGGAACCTCCAAGGGGTTGACGTCGGCGGGTGCGGCCGGTGATCAGCGGACGAGCTTCTTCGGGGGCGTTGGGGTTGTGGTGGCGGCTGGGGAGCTGGGTGCAGTCGACGTCGGCGCGCTGCCGGACAGGGCGGCGGTCCGCCGCTCCGACGGGGTGGCCCGGCCTTCGGCGGTGACCGGGGTGACGATGGCGACCTTGCGGTCGGTCGCGTCGAGGTGGAGGCCGGTGGTGCTGCGCAGCAGGGGTTCGGGGGAGGCGAGGTCGCGGCAGAGGTCGGCGGCGAGGCGGGAGGGGGTGTTCGCGCTGATATCCGCCAGCCAGTACCCGCGGGCCCGGTAGCAGCTGATTCGGGCGGCGGGCTTGCCGCGCAGGTCGTGGAGGGCGGTCGGGACGTCGCAGTGGGCGTTGACGTAGCCGTCGGGTGAGCGGAAGCTGACGGCGCCGCGAGGCTCGACGGTGCTCTTCCACCCGGCCTCGGCCAGGGGCAGGAAGCCCAGGCCCAGGACGCCGGCCTGGAACGGGTCGCGGGAGTCCGGTCCGGCCTCGTCCAGGATGGCGAGCGCCTCGTCGACGACGCCGGCGATCAGTTCGGGCGGGACCAGGTCGCCGCTGGTGATGCGCCAGGCCACGCTCGCTCCCCGGTACTGGGCACCCCAGACCCGCCAGGCGGCGCTCTGCCGGGTCGGGTCGTCGGTGCCGTCGGGCCAGGCGAGCCCAAGCCTTCCGCACGGGCTGGTCATCGAGGCCGCGTCCACCGTCCAGCCCAGGGAGGCGAGATGCCCCTTGACCTGCTCGGCACCGCCCCGGCCGGGTCCGGCGTAGTGACGGGGGGTTACGGTGACCAGCTCCGGTTCGGAGTCGGGGCTGAGGGCCGGGTCGAGGGTGGTCGGCAGCGGGTGCTCCAGGTCGGTCGGGGGCGCCAGCTGGGGGCGCCAGCGCGGGAGGGTGGCGGAGGAGGCGGGTTCGATCGTGACGCGGGCCAGGTGGTGGGCGGGGATCTCGCTGCGGCGGCGCAGCGCTACGTCCGAGGCCAGCATCGTCGCAACCGTGCGCAGGAACGCCTCGGGAGCCCACGGCGAGGCGATGATGTCCCAAGCCAGGTCGGAGCTGGTGTTGCCCAGGCCGAAGGAAAGTGTGCGCTCCGGGTGGGCGGGCACCAGGAGGCTGGCAGCGCCGGGCGCGTGGATGAACGTGCGCCAGGGCCCCCGCTTGATCGTCCATCCGGCGTCGGAGAGGATCCGCTCGATGTCGTCGCCGGCCCTGCGGACGGCCAGGACGCTGGCCGGGTCGCTGTGGAGCCGTTCGGCGGCGTCCAGGACGAGGCCGTGGGTGAGCTCGTAGGGCGCCCTGGGGCTGAACCAGGAACACCAGAGCTCCGTGGCGTCCGAGTCTGCGCTGTCGTAGGCGGAGAGCTTCCAGTGGTTCCGGAGGACGGCGCGGCCGAGGGGGAAGTGGCCTCGCGCCAGTTCCATACGGCGGCAGGGGCTGACGAGCAGCGGTTCCTCGGTGGTGCTGTCCGGATCGTGCTCCCACCCGTACGCGGATACGAGATGGTCGCCCAGGTCGCCGGGTGGAGTCCCGGTGCCGGCGAGTTCCAATGGGCGGACGGCGACCAGATCGTCGTGGTCAGGGTCGGTGGGGCTCAGGGGGTCTCCAGGAGCGCGGGGGCACCAGCGATCACGGTGAGGCTGCTGGTGGGTTCGAAGACGGTCTGGGTGTCTCTGCCGGTCACCGACGCGGGCAGGGACAGCCGTCGGAGGGGCGGGGGCAGGAGGCTCACCGGGCCCGTGGCGGTTCGGTCGGTCCGCCCACGGAACTTGCCTGGGCCGGTTCGGCCGTGCCCCGGGCCCCCGGCTCGGTTGGGATGGCGCGGGCAGCCTCGGCGCGGGAGGTCTTGTCGCCGGTCTGTACGGGCCTGCCCGGCAGGGGCGTACCGTCGGCGCTCACCGGTCGGCCGAGGGCTTGGTCCAGGGGCACGGGGCGGCTGGCGACGAGCAGCTCGCCGACTGCCGCGCAGGCCCGTGCGTCCCGTCCGGGCCGGTCTCCGTCGCCGGGCAGGCGCAGTCAGGAGCCTCCTCGAAGCCGGCCTGGAGCAGGATCCGCCGGGCGGCAAGGTTGTAGCCGGTGGTGGTGATCTCGCCGGTGCCGGTGCGCCGGATCGGCACGAACGGCTGGGTGATGCGTTCTGCCGGCACCTCGTGGACGGGCGAGGGCCCATTGACGTCGGCGATGGGGTCGAGAGGATGCGAGGTCAGGATCTCTCCGTGCGGTTCGGGGTCGGAAGGGCTTGGGCGGCTGGCACCAGCCGGGGTGCGGGACTCGGCGGCGCCGGGCCTCACCGCTGCAGGGGGCTTGGGGGGCGGGGAGCGGAGCCCGGGTGGTTCGCCGGCACCGCGGTGCCCGCTGCGGCGCGACCGGGCAGCGATCGGGTGACGGCTGCGGCCCGGCGGCCGGTGGCTGTGAGGGACTGCGCGGTGACGGGGGTGACGACGGCGACTTCCCTGTCGGTGGCGTTCAGTCGTAGGTGGTCGGTGTTGCGGACCAGAGGCGAGGGGTCGGCGACATCGCGGCACAGGGCGGCGGCGAGGCGGGAGGGGGTGTTCGCGCTGATCTCGATCTCCCAGAAGCCGAGGGCCCGCCCGCAGGAGATGCGGGCTGCCGGCCGCCCGCGAAGTTCGTACAGGGCGTCCGGGGGTCCGCAGCGGGCGCTGAGGAATCCGTCGGGCGACTCGAAGGTGGCGGCGCCCTTGGGGGTGACCTCGCTGGTCCAGCCTGCGGCTGCCAGTGGGAGGAACCCCAGCGCCAGGACGCCCGACTCGAACGGTGTCCGGCCGGCCTTGTCGGCTTCTTCCAGCATCACGGTCGCCTCGCCGATCAGACCTTCGACGATCTCCTGGGGGACCAGACGCCAGCCGGTGACCCGCCAGGCGACTCCCGCGCCGCGGTGCTGGGAGCCCCAGACCCGCCACGGCTCGTACGTCCTCTCGCGTCCCCAGCCGCGCGGCCTGTCCGACTCGGTGGGCCAGGCGAGGCCCAGCCGGCCGCACGCGCTGGTGAGGACGCCGTCCCCGCGGACCCAGCCCTCGGCCTCAAGGCGGTGCCGAAGCCGCTCGACGGCATCGACGCTGGGACCGGCGTAGTGACGAGGGGTGACTGCGACCAACGCCCCCGGCGCGCTGGGCTGTTCAGAAGCCGCCCTTTCCGGGCCAGCCGGCGCGAGTGCCTCCTCGGTGCCGAGGCCGGGCGGCGGACCAGTCCAGCGCGGCGGGACGGCCGAGTGCGCCGGGGCGGTCGAGACCCGTTCGGCGTGGTGGGCGGGGATCTCACTGCGGTGGCGCACCGCCGAGTCCTCGACCAGGGCCGTCGCCGCGCTGCGCAGGAGCACCTCCGGCGTCCGGGGCGACATGGAGATCGACCAGGCCAGCTCGGAACTCGTGTTGAGCATGCTGAACGACAGGTCCCGCTCGGGGAGTTCGAAGGTGTGGGCGGCGCCGGTGTTGCCGGTGGGGGTGGTCATCCGGGCACCGGGGAGGGGGTGCTCCCTCTCCAGCCAGCCGGCCGCGGCGAGCAGGTCTGCCGCGTCGTCCGCCGCGCCGCGCCGGGTCAGGACGCTGCCGGGGTCGGTGCCAAGGCGCCGGGCGGTCTCCAGGACGAAGCCGTAGGTGAGTTCGTGCGGTGTCTGGGGGCTGAAGGACGCCCACCACAGCCACTCGGAGTCCGGTGCCTCGCGGGCCGTGAGCATCCAGTTGTCGCCGAGCAGGAGGTTGCCGGACAGGAAGGTTCCGTGCTGCAGGCGCAGCCTGCGGCAGGGGCTCTCCAGCTGAGGGTTCTCGCCGTCGGCGGCGATGTACCACTGGTACTCGGAGGTGAGGTGGTGCAGGAGGTCGAACGGCGCGGTGCCGGGGCCGGCGAGTTCCAGCGGGCTGACGGTGACCACGTCGTCGGGATCGGGGGCGGTGGTGCTCAGGGGGTCTCCAGGAGCGCGGGGGCGAGGTCAGGACGGGCGGCGCCGCGGGGCCGGCGCGGATGCGGCACTGACGGTTCGCGGCCGACTGTCGGACTGCGGCGTGGCGGGCGCTGGCCGGGCACCTGCGCTCCGGGCGCGGGCGGCGCCGGAGCGCCCGGTGTGGGGCAGTTGTTCGGTGAGGGGCTGGGTGGTCAGCAGGTTCCGGTGTCGGGCCGGCAGCTGGTCTGCCCGGCGGACGGCCGGGTCGAGGAGGGCAAGGGCGGCGGCGGTCAGCAGCGGCTCGGGGGCTGTCGCGGTGAACCGGACGGTCCAGGTGCCGGTGTCTGCGGCGCCGGTCAGCATCACCTCGCTGCCGGGGGCCTCCAGGGGGAAGGTGAGGGCGGCGCGTCGGTCCGGGGCGGCGACCAGCTCGTAGCCGTCCCGTTGGTGTCCGGACCAGCCGGCCGCGAGCAGTGCCGTGCGGGCGTGGTGGCCGGCGAGGCGGCCGGTGCCGGTGAAGAGGTCCGGGGCGTAGCGGACGCTGGTGGCGGCCTCGTCGAGCAGGGCCCGGGTGATCTCGGCCGGGACCTGGTGGCAGAAGCCGACCGACCAGCCGATCCCGGTCAGGGACAGCGGAGCCGGGCCCGATCCGTTGGAGAGCGCGATGCCGGTGGTGCCGCTCACGAGGACCACGTGGGTGGGCGAGTTGTAGGGGCGGAACCAGCCGTGCTCGGCGGTGAGGAGGGACGGCAGGTCGGTGTCGCCCGGCCCGGCGAGGTGGACGGGTCGGACAGAGAGGAGCGGGTCGGTGGGTGCGAGGGAAGCAGTGGGCACAAATCTCGTTCGGTCAGGGGGCCGGGACTCGGCCTCGGCCCGAAATCGGGGTGGCCGGGCGCAGGGGCCCGGCGGAGTAGACGACCACCGGCGAGGAACCTGTCGGCAGGCTCGTGCGGGCGGTGGCCGCGCGGACCCGGCGGTGCCCGTCGTCGGAAGGCCCTCCGGGCAGACCCCGCGTTCCTCGGCCAGCAGCAGCGCGTAGTCGAGACGGGGCAGGAGCCGGCGGCGGACCGTCTCGGCCGCCCGGGCCGGTGACCCGCTGACGGAGACGCCGAACGGCGTCAGATCCTCCACCGTCCCGGGGTCCGTGCCGTGCGGGACCAGGGGCGCGATCAGGTAGTGGCCCTGGCGGAGCGGGCGCGGGAGAACGACCAGCTCCCGGCCCTGGCCGTCACGCAGCATCCCGAGACGGTCATTGACGAACTCCAGCAGGGCCCACTGGGTGATCCCGAGGTCCCAGAGCTGCTCGTACACCTCGGTCAGCGCCGCCGACCCGTCGACGTCCGCGAGCAGCGGCTCCCAGGTGCCGGGAAGCCGGCGGGACACCGCTTCGGTGAACGCCCGCAGGGCGGTGTGGTCGTCCCTCACCGCAGCCGGCCCCGGTTCGCGACGGCGGTGCGCAGCGGTCCGGCCGGATCGGGCGAGGGGCCGAGGGGAGCCGGGGCGGTGCCCGAGCGGGCGGCGCCGGAGCGGCTGGTGCCCGCGGCGACGACCTGCAGGTACGGCAGGTGCATCTCGGGCAGCGACCGGCGGGTCCGCAGCACCGGGGCCGGGTCGAGGGCGGTCAGAGCCGCAGCCGTCACCAGGTACGTCGGAACGCCGCTGGTGAAGTCCGCGGACCAGGCGCAGAACCGGCGGTCGAAACCCGCGGTGAGCGTCCAGGCGGGAGGGGCCAGGCCCTCCAGCTCCTCGTAGCGGCCGAATTCGGCCTCGTTGTGCTGGAGCCTGACCTGCGGGTCCGGCGCGCTGAACGTGGTCCACGCGCTGACGATGCGGCTCGTCCAGCCGTACTGCTCCAACTTGAACGGTGAGGCGTACCCGGCATCGGCGCCGGACAGCCAGTCGCCGCCGGCCGCGGTCTTGGCGACGAGTCGGGTCACCTCGCCGAGGACCTCGGCCGGCGTCCTGGCACTGAAGGTTGCCTTCCACGCGGGCATGCCGAGCGGGTCGGTCAGCGCGGTGATCTGCCAGGCGTCCCGGGTCCGCTCGGGACGGTGCGCGACGCGCACGCTCTGGCAGTCGCTCTCCCATAGCCGGCCGCCACGGATGGCCACGGACCTCCAGCCCGCCTCGCTGGTCAGAGCCGCCACCGCCTGCTCGACGCGGCCGGGCCCAGCCAGGTACAGCGGGCTGACGGCTACCGGGGTTTCCAGGCCGGCCCTGTCAGCGAGGAGTTCGGCCGCGGTCGGCAGTGCTGCGTGGGCCTCGGCTTCGCGCTGGTCGACCTCGGCCTGCTCGGCGAGGGCGCGGGCGACCACCCGTTGCGGCAACTCGGCGCTGTCGCGGACGAGCGGTCCGCTGTCCGCGACAGCTCCGTTCACGGCGGCGATCAGGTGCAGCGGCGTGCACGAGCTGAAGGCAGCGCTCCAGCCCACGTCCGGGTCGCCCGGGGCGATGCGCCAGTTGAAGCCGCGCCGTATGTCGGTGGCCAGCTCGTCGGCCGGGTTGATGAGCGGGTCGACCTCGTACTCGACCTCGCCGTCGCCCGAGGTGGTCAGCCAGTGGCCGTTGGTGCCGGTTGTCGGCCAACCTGCCTCGGAGAGAGCCTCGTTGGCGTCGGCGAGCGTTCCCTCCAGCGACACGAAGGTGCCCGTGGTGTCGTCGACCTCGTCGTAGTGCAGGGAGTCGGCCAGCTGACCGAGGAAGGCCCGGACGATCTCCGGAGGGGTGGCCTGGCTGAATCCGCCGCGCCAGGCCGGGTCGGCGAACGGGTCCAGGGCCGCGATGACCTGCCACGCCTGCTCCTCGTCGGGGCGGTAGCCGACGCGGACGCGGTGGCAGGGGCTGGTGGCGACCACCTCGGTGAGGTAGCGGCCGAGGGCCACAACCCGCCAGCCGCGCAGCGGCTCGAAGGCGGCGTCTACGGCCTCCCGGTCGCCGGGGCCGGCGAGGTAGCGGGGGCGGACGAGGGTCTCGACGTCGGGATCGTGGTGCGGCAGATGAGCGTCGGGCAAGGGCGGCAACTCCAGGGTGGGTGGTGGTGTAGCGGGCGCCGGTGTCAGCGGCCGGGGCGGCGGCGGGTGCTGGGATCGGTCGCCGGCGTCGGCGTCGGCGAGGCGGCGGGTGAGGGCCGGAGCGATGCCACTCGAAGCCGGGCCGCCTGGGCGCGGGTGGCTGCCGGGAGGGGCGCGGAGGTGTCCCGGGTCCACTCGTACGCGGCGTCGAGGCTGTCGAACTGCCCGTGGCGGACCGTATAGGCGGGGCTCTTCTCGTCGGGCACCCGCCAGAAGAAGACCTCCGCCGCCGGGTCGGAGGTCTGCTGGGTGTCGGTGGCGATCACCCAGGTCTCGTACGGCGGTTGGTGGCGGCTGTAGCTGTCGTGGATCTCGAGCCGCTCGCCGCTGCTGCGCAAGGCGTCCTCCAGCTGCTCGGTCTCGGCATCGAGGGGATCGCTCCACCCCTGCGGCTCCAAGACCCTGGCCGGGTCCGCGCCGCGGCCCACCAGCCAGTTCTGCGCCAGCGGGATCAGCGCGTGCGACGTCATGGTGGCCCGGACTGTGCGGGTGTCCGGGTCGCGGTCGAAGTGGGCGGCGACGATCTGCGGGGCGCCGGGCCGCTCGTTGTACTCGGCGTACGAGTCGAGGAGAAGGAAGTAGTCGTGCAACCGCGCCCCTGGGCGGCGGAGGGTGTCCGACGCCCACTGCTTCGCGATCATCCACAGCGAACTCTCGAAGTCGAACAGCTGGTTGAGGGTCCGGACGCTCTCGGCGTCGGCCGCGTTGTACTCGTCGAGGTCGAGTTCGTCGCGGGCGTCGTGGAAGGAGGCGATGTACAACAGGTGGTCTTTCTGATCAGTGCCGAGAGCAGGTGCCCGATGGTGATCCGCAGGACGGCCACGGCGCGGGAGGTGAGTGACCGTATGGCTGCCGGGAGCGACTAGCAGGGGCTCAGGTCCGGTGGTGAGCACCGATCACGTCGGGCAAGTGGAGCCTCAAGGTGCGGGTGCTCATGCCGGACCGCCCCCGGGATCAGCCGGCGTTGGTTTGCCGGGTGTACGTCGCGGCGGCGGCCCGCACCAGGTCCCGCTGCTGCTCGATCGGCAGGAAGTCGATGGTGGCGATCTTTTGCGTGATCGCGGGATCGAAGATGCCGCTGCTGGTGTCGGACAGGCCGGCGGCGGTGAGGATGCGGCCGATCACCTCGGCCTCGATCAGCGGCTCGCAGCTGTCGCTCACCTCGCAGTAGATCCGGACGTGGGTGGTGACGCCGACCAGGGCTTCGGACAGCGGTCCGCGGTGGCCCAGCAGCAGGCCCACCGCGGCGAGTACGTCTTCGGCGGCACAGCGCAGCAGGTCGGTGTCCTCGGGGTGGGACAGCCAGCGCACCCCCCTCATCTCGTACAGCTCCTGGGCCAGTTCGGGGTCGTCGGAGCGCTCGGCCTCGGCGGCCAGGCACGCGGCGATGCTCGCCTCGGTGCCGTCCAGGACGCCGACGACATGGTCGAGCCGGGTGCGCAGTTCGCTCTCGTAGACGGGCAGCAGCGAGCCGGCAAGTTCGGCGGCGGCGCTGGCCGGGTCGGCAGGAACGACGGCGGAGCTGAGCGGGGAGATGCTGTTGTACACGGGCACGTCGAAGGCGATGAGGGGGCAGATCAGGAAGGACCGGCCCGCTTCGGCGGCGGGCAGCACCAGGAGTCGGCGTCCGTCGGGGCCGTCGAGCACGGCCGTCTCCGCCATGGTGTCGCGGTCCAGCCCCAGCTCCTGGGCACCGCGGCGGTCCCACACGCGGTAGTAGAAGTGGTGGCGAAGGTCGGCGTCGTCGCGCAGGTCCAGCGCGGTGGCCTCCCACCGGTCCGGGAGCCGCTCGGCCAGGGCGTGCGCGAAGTCCGCCAGGGGGCTGGGCGGATTCTGGGGACTGGTCATGATCGGATTCCTTCGGCGGACTTCTTCGTGGACAGGTGGTGCAGGACGCGGGGCAGGGTCATCGCGGAGTCGAGGCGCCCGGCGGCGAAGTGGACGCTCTTCCCGCTGGCGCCGACATCGCCGGGGCGGGCCAGGCTGTAGCCGGCGGCAGCGTCGTCCTCGCCGCGCCGGAGGCGGACGATGACCCCGCGCTCGGCCAGCGCACCGAAGTAGCTGTCGAGGTCGGTCGCCTCGGACAGCGCCAGGTGCATCTGCCGCTGGAGCCACACGCGGGAGGGCTCGCTCCAGCCGTGCCGCTCCGCCTTGATGATCTCGGCGCTGGTGGGGTAGCTGGTGGTGACGCGAGGTCCGGCGCCGACGGGCCGCAGCGCCCACTCGGCCTCGATCGCCCGGCACTCGGCCTGGGCGCGCATCGCGTCGCGGTGCGTCAGGGGCCGGGAGCCGTCCGGCCGGACCGTGACAGCGGCCAGATGGATGTGGTGGACGGCGTGCCGAACGGCCACCCACCGGCACGCCGGGCCGTTCTCGGGCGCGATCCCGGTGGCCCGCACGATGCGCCGGGCGACCTCGGCCCACTGGGCGTCGTCCAGGAACGGATCCTCGGGAGCGGCCCGGACCGCGCAGTGCCACACCCGGTTCGGCGGCATCTGCCCCAACTCGGCAGCGCGCAGCTGGGCGTGCTGGTCGAGCCGTGCGGCCAGGCGGCTGATGGTCGCGCCCGGGGAGCGGCCCGGGTCCGGGGCTCCGTGCAGGTCCCACGCGGCGACGAGGTGCGGATCGTCGTGCTCCTCGCGCCGGCCGGGGCCGTAGAGGTAGGCCAGCAGCGGCCGGATGCCGTTGCCCCGGGAGACGTCGGGGATCACGACGCCTCCAGCACGGCGTCCAGGACGGTGTACGTCCGCTCGGCGACGGCCGGCAGTACCGCCAGCGCGGCCTCCCGTCCTGGTCCGTCCGCCGACTCGCGGACGGTGGCGACGGCGGCGTTCAGCTCGCCCGCCAGGCGGTCGAGGGCTTCGACGAGCGGGCGCCGCGGGTCGCGGTCGGGTCGGTGGAGCGGGGCGCCGCACTGCGCGGCGGCCAGGGCGGCGGTGCCGATGAACCCGGCGGTCGTGAGGCGCTCGGCGGCGGCGCGCTCGCCGATGGCGGCGATGGCGGCCGGGGTGAACCGCACCGTGGCCTGCACGCTGCGGCGCTCGGTCGTGCGCGGCCGGCGCTGCGGACCGGTGGCGGCGGGCGGCTGGGTGCTGTTGGTCGAGGAGATGCGCGGTCCTTCCGGGGACGAGAGGGGTCAGCGGTGCTGCGGTCGGGCGGGGTGGCCCTCGGCCGTAGCGGGTGCCGGTGCGGAGGCCGGGGCCGAGAGGGTGACCGCGACCGAGCTCTGGGCCACGGCGCCGGCGGCGCGGGCGCTGGGTGCCGCGGTCAGCGGCGGCAGCGGATTGTCCGGTTCTCCCACCCGCTCGACCCATGTCTGCGCGGCGTCGACCGTGGCGAAGCCGCCCTGGCGCAGGGTGTAGCAGCCGGCCTCCAGGTCGACCTCCTCAAGGAGCACGCGGACGGGCAGCCGGCCGGGCTCGGGAGCGGTGTCCCGGGCGATGATCCAGGTCTTGTAGAAGGCTGGCTGGTCGTACGTGTAGTCGTCGACGACCTCGAAGCGGGCCCCGGAGCGGGCCAGGAACTCCTCCAGCTCCCGGGTTTCCGCGTCGCCCTCCAGCTGGCCTTCGACGGCGGGGACGATGAGGGCCGGGTCCGCGCCGCGGTCGGCGAGCCAGTTCTGGGCGAGCGCGGCGATGGCGTGGCGGCTGGAGTCGAAGCGGTAGCTGCCCGCGCCGAGGTCGCGCTGGACGTGGACGGCGGCGTACTGAGCGGATCCGGGGATGTCCCAGGTCATGGTGCCGTCGTGGACGAGGAAGTAGCTGTCCGTCAGCAGCTCGGTGTGCGGGTTCACGTGGTGCTGGACGGCCAGCAGGGTGAGCATGTCGAGGTCGTGCGAGAGCCGCTCGTGCGCGGACTCGTCCTGGGCGGTGACGGGGTCGAGTGCGTCGACGTCGAAGCCGGCCGTGCCGAGAGTGGTGGTGATGGGGCAGTCCTTGTGATCAACGCCGCAGGCCGGTACGGGGCGGCGCGGCGGGCGGGGCAGTTGGAGCGAGCCGGGTGGGTTCTTCGCCTGCCGCCCGTGCCGGGCCGGCGAGCGCACCGGCCCGGCGGTGCGGTTCGGAGCGGGCCGGGGGCACAGCGGGGGCCAGATGCTGCGCGTACCAGTCGGCGAGGGCGTCGTGGACCTCGGCGAGCTGGCTGCCGGCCGCAGTGACCTGCAGGGCGCCGTCCGGCAGGCGCTCCAGCAGCTCCAGCTGTACGAGGACGGAGAGCTCGTCGGGCAGTTGGGCGCGGGCCGCGGCCGTCATCGGACGGGCGAGGTCCTCCTCGTTGGCCGTCCCGGCGCGCAGCCGGTCCAGGACCGGCGCGGTGAGCGGCTGGGCGCCGATGCGCAGGACCTCTTCGACGGCGACCGCGATGTCCTCCTCGGCGACGAGCCGGGGTCGGTGCTTCGCGGCCCAGCCGGCGGCGGCGAGGAACACCGGCCACAGCTCCCGCGCCGCCGCAGTGGCCTCCAATCCGGCGGGGCTGGTGCGGAGCAGGCCGTGGCGCTCCAGATCGCGGTGATGTTCCGCGACCTCGGCGGGGTGCAGACCGTCGGCTGGATCGCCCACCGTGGTCCGCAGGGCTTCTTGTTCCTCGGCGGATCGTTCGGTGAGCCGGACGGACAGGAGAACGCGGACGGCGCCGGGCGGGGCGAGCGCGTCCAGGGCGCGGGCGACGCGCGCCTGGTGGGTGACGGTGGCGGACACGGAGCAGGGGTCCTTACGGGCGGTGCGGGCGGTGGGAGGCGGCGGGCGGTGCGGCTGCTGCAGGCGTAGGCCCAGCCTCGGCAGCGGTGCTGGGCGTGGTCCGGGTCCGGGCAGCCGCCGACCGCGGGGCAACGGCCTGGTCCGTCACGTCCTTGACGGCGTACTCGTACCGGTTGGCCAGGTCCTGCAGGTCGCGGCTGGCGAGAGCGAAGCGGGCTCCGAGGGTCTCCAGTTCGACACCGGTGAAGCGCAGGACGCCGTTGGTCTGGACGTCGGAGTGGCTTCCCTTGGCGACCTGCACGAGCGTCTCGCCCGCCCGGGAGGCCGTCGCGCGCAACTCCCGGTCGAGCGTGTCCACCTCGTACGACCGGAGCTCCAGCAGCACGGCCAGAGCGTGCGCCGGCGAACCCTCGGGTTGCCTCACGTGCAGGTCCATGGCGTCCTCGACGCCGAACCGGTCCCGGAGGAGCTGCAGGCCGGCGAACACCTGCCGCTGCCGCCGCGGCGACGCAGGCTCAGGGCTGGAGGCCGGGCCCGCCAGGATGAGGCGGATTCGTTGCACGTTGCCGAGCCACTGCTCGCCTCGCTCCCGGACGTGCCAGCGGCCCACCTCGGCGTCAGCGTGGGCGAGGACGCGGTCGAGGGCGGCGACCGCCTTCGGCCGCAGGTCCGTGGGCAGAGGCGGGACCGGCTCGCGCGGACCGCTGTTGAGGTCGACGCCCTCTCCGCCCGGGCACTGCGAGGCGATGACGGCCGCGGCGGCGACGACCTCCTGCGCCATGTCGGTGTCGAGCGGGCCCTTTGGCATGGAGATCGCGACGTCGAACAGGCGGTGGAGCCACGGCGGCACTTCGCTGTCGAAGAGGCTGTCGAAGCGTTCGGCGGTGCCGACGGCGGCGTCGTTGTGGAACGGGCCGGTGTCCCAGCTTCCGATGAGGGGTCTCCTTGGCATGGTCGAAGTCCGGGCCCGACGGGCCCGCTGGGGTGGGGTCGGCGGTCAGCGCCGGGACCGGACCGCCGGCGGTGACACGGCGACGGAGACAGCTGTGGGAGCCTCCGGCGCTGCGGGCAGAGCGACTGGCCGGGCACGGGCGGCGGCCGAGCGGGCGGCGGGCAGCTTCGCGGTGAGGGCCTCGTACCTGCTCTGCCCCTCGGGGGTGAGGGTCAGGTCGTGGCCCCGGAACAGGTCCTTGCGGGCGTAGTGGTTCACCAGGCCCTTGCCGATCAGGGCATCGACGGTGGCGGCCTTGATGTCCGCGTCGGGGGTGACGATCATGACAGCCCCGGCGCGCATGCCGTTGTGGACGGTGACGGTGGTCGAGCCGATCAGCCGCAGCGCCTCCTCCTGCCGCGCCGGAAGCCGGCTGACCGCTGCTGCCGTCTTCGCTGTTGGCGCGAGAGCCGGGGGCGGAGGTGGGACGAAGGCGGGCAGTTCCTTGTAGACGCCGATCAGCGCGGTGAGCGAGCGGTGCAGTTCGGTGCGGCGCGTGACCAGGAGGTCGATGTCGAGAGCGCCGTTGCGCAGGATGCCGTTGGTGACGGGCATGGTGGTGTCGTGGCCGGCCTCGATGCGCTGGAGGTCGTCCCGCAGGGAGGCGGCGAGAGCGACCAGCCGGGTCTGTACGTCGTCGAGCTTGACGGCGGTGGAGGCGATCTGGTCGGCGACCGCTCCGTGAAGGGTCGCTGTGCCGTGCCCGGGCAGGTCGCGGGGCCGCTCGACCTGAAGCTCGGACCACACGAGCCGGTTGCCCAGGTCGGTGTTGCCGGGCACCCGGGGCCTCCAGTTGGCGATCGGGCGTCCGCCGTCCGCGCTCACGCAGCGGCCAGCTGGCGGGAGGTGATGATGGCGATGCCGGTGGCGACGGCGTCCTGGATCGTGTCCACCAGCGGGACGCCGGCAGTGGCCAGCCGCGTCGCGCCGTGTAGTCCTGCGGTGTGCAGCACCGGGACGGCCCCGACGGCGCGGGCGGCGACGGCGTCGTCGACGCTGTCGCCGATCACCAGCGTCCGAGCCGGGTCGACCCCCGGCCCGAGAGCCCGGAGGTGCTCGATCATGGCGGGCGCCTTGCTCGCCACCGCTGCCCCGGGGCGGCCGTCGACCCGCTCCAGCAGGCCGGTGATCCCCGCCGTGGCGACTTCGCCGACGAGCCGCTCGTGCGGGGCCAGCGACAGCAGGCTCTGCCGCACGCCCCGGGCTCGCAGGCCCATCATCAGCTGCCGGGCGCCCTGCTGGAGCCGGACCGGCCGGCGGGCGAGTTCGGCGAGGAAGGCGTCATCGGCGGCGTGCCACTCCTCGTCGCCCAGCCGGCGGCCGAGCACGTCGGCGTAGAAACTGCGGATCGGCATCCGGTGCAGCGCCTGGTAGGTCTCCACGCTGATCGGCTCACCGCCCAGGGCGGGCAGGGTCGCGTTCAGGGCGGCGACGTGATCGTCCAGGTCGGCTCGAAGTGTCCCGTTCCAGTCCCAGACGACGGTGATCGGCGCGGGCTTGGCCTTGGTGGTGCGGTTGGGCAAGAAGTCCAGCTCCAAGAAGAAATGGGGAAGGTCAGGGAAGGGAGAGCCGGCGGCGTCCCGCAACGAGTGCGGCAGCGGCCAGCGCGGCGCCGAGCAGGGGGACAGCAGCCGTGGCGGTGTGGCCGTACGCGGCGAACTGGCCGGCGGCAGCGGTGCCCGCGGCCTGGCCGAGACCGATCACCGCGATCAGCCAGGCGGCGGCCTCGGTGGCGGTGCCGCGGGGAGCCAGGGCGTCGCAGGCAACGAAGGCGCAGGCCAGCCACGGGGCGAGGAACATCCCCGGCAGTACACTCGCCGTGATCATCAGCCACGGCGGGGCGGGCAGCAGCAGGACGGCGAAGGCGGCGGCGTACGCGCCGCCGACCACGGGCAGGGCCCGGCCGGGTGGCCACGGCCGCTTGAGCTTGGCCCACGCCGTGCCGCCGAGGAGGCTGCCGAGCGACAGCGCGGCCGGCAGCACGCCGGCGAGCCACCCTTCGTGGTGCCGTTCGGCGTAGGACAGGGACAGGACGGTGAAGGCGCCGAGCGTCACCCCGAAGAACACCGAGGCGGCGAGCAGCACGAGCAGTCCGGTGGAGTGCAGCGGCCCGAGCCAGTGGACCGCGCGTGCCGTGGAGCGGACTCGGGCCGGACCTCGTGCGGCGACGGCCAGGGTGCCCGCGCTGCCGGCCACCGCGCACGCGACGAGCGCCCAGCCGGGCGAGGCGAGCAGGCACACCGCGGTGGCCAGCAGCGGCCCGGCGACGAACACGACCTCCTGGGCGGCGGCGTCGAGGGCGAAGACCTGGTGGTGGCGGCTCGGGTCGATCAGCCGACTCCACATTGCCCTGAGTCCGGCCTCAAGTGGGGGCGTTGCCAGACCCGCCACGACCGACAGCACGCCTGCCGTCAGTGGCTGCGCGGCGCAGTCCACGACGGCCAGCGCGGTGAACGCGCCACCCGAGACCGCCGCGGCGGGCAGGGCGACGGCGGCCAGGGTGGAGCGGTCGACCACCCGACCCAGCAGCGGCTGGCCGATCGCCCCGGCCAGGGCGTACAGCGCGGCCAGGACGGCACCGACCGCGGTGGAGGCGTGATCGGACCGGGCGGCCAGAAGCACGGCTATCGGGGCCATCGCCGCCGGAAGACGGCCCACCAGGGTGCCCGCCAGCAGCGGAGCGACGTGCGGGGTCCGCAGGATGGACCGCCCACCCGCCCGTTCGGTGCCTGCCGGAAGCGAGGGCCGGAGGCTTTCGGCATCCGCAGCTGCGGCGGTGGCCGGCGCGGGGGTGCTGCTCGTAGGGACGGAGGACGGGGAAGGCGTGATCATGGACCTCGGGTGGGATCGGCAGGCGAGAGGGCGGGGCTCGTCAGCGGCGGTGCGCCGAGGCGGCGACGAGCAGCGGGGCGGACGGCTGCGGAGCCGGGGCGTCGGAGAAGGAGATGTGAAGGGTGATGCTGCGCAGGTCGGCCGCCGCCGCCCGGGCGCTCACCGGCCGCTCGGCGCTCTGCGGCGAGGAGAACAGGTAGCCCTGCGCCGGGCTCTGTACGACGACGGCGGCGAGGCCGGCGGCGGCCAGCGCGGTGCCGGGCCGTGCCGGGGCGGCCGGGGCGTGGGTGCCGGAGGCCCAGGCCGACAGGTCGCCGTACACCCGGCCGATCGCCAGTCCCGCCTCGGTGGCACTCCACCGGTAGGTGCGCCGGGTGCCGCTGCGGACCACGAGGCCGCGCTCCTCCAGCGCAAGCAGCCGCTGGTAGGCCGCCGCCTTGTCCCGGGCGTTCAGCGAGGTGACCAGCTGCGGGTAGGCCAGCGGCTTGCTCCCCGCCAGCTCGCTCAGCAGGGGGACCGTGTGGGAGCTGGCCAGCAGGCCCAGCGTCTCCTCGATCATCTCGGGCACCTGCTCGGACTCCACATCCGGGCGGCGGTAGCGCTGGGCCCAGGCCAAGGCGGAGGCGTGCACGGGCGCCAGCGCCTGCCCGGCCGGGGACAGCGCGAGATCGAACCGTGAGGGACTGGTCGGGGTCCGCGTGATGACGCCGGCCCCGGCGAGCGTGCGGACGACCGAGTACACGCTGCCCCCAGGGATGATCGGATCCGCCGCCAGGAGATCGCCGCTGTTCGCCGTGCCCTGCCGCAGTGCGTGGACGATCCGGGTGGCCCATCGGATGGAGAGCACCTCGGCGGCCCGCTGGACGGCGCTGGTGGAGGACTGCGACGTGGCGGGCGTGGTGGCGATGGCGGTGGCGGTGGCGGTCGACACTGGTTGATCTCCGATTCAGGCGTGCGGTTGGGCAGTTGGTGACGTCAGCGCCGGCGGGCAGCCGGGGAGAGCACGACGGCCGGCGACACCCCGGCCGGTGCGGGGGCCGAGGCGGCGGACTGGGCCGGGGAGGGCCGGGTGGAGGAGGCGAGGGCGGCCTGGAAGCGGGCTGGCATCCCGCGCCGTACCTCCTGGCTGGCGGCCTGCCGCAGGCGGCGGGCCGCGGTCTCGTAGACCGCGACCCCCCGGCGCTCGCCGACGGCGACCAGGTGGATGCCCTGCAGATGACGCGGGTTGTGGGGTACGCGGTGCTCGACGTAGACGAGCCGGTAGTCCAGCGCGTCGTCGAGATACAGCTTCCTGGCGCCCCGCAGGTCCCGTTCGCCCTGCTCTTCGAGGAGGGGGCCGCGGACCTCGGCCCGTACCAGCCGGCCGAGGTAGCCCAGGGCGAGCATCCGTACGTGCTGCGGCACGGACAGCAGGTCGTCCAGGGCCTCGGGGTGGGCGCTGAAACCCGCCAGCGGCCGGGTGGTGGGTGTGGTCACCGCACGGCCCTGCGCGCAGTGGTCGCCGCCGCTGCGGTGAGCGCGGGCGCGGGTTCCGCAGCGGCCGTGCGGCGCTGGGCGGTGCGGGTGCGCGCGGCGTTGGCCTGTGGGCTGACCACGACGGCCACGTCCCCGTCGGCGACCGGAGGCAGGGGCGTGCGCCGGTTCTCCAGCCACTGCTGGGCCTCCTGCGGCGAGGTGAAACTACCCTCGCGCAGCGTGTACCCCCGGTCCGGGTCGACGGTCTCCAGGTGCAGCAGGAAGGGCCGCTCGGCTCCGGCCGCGCTGCCGTCGCGCAGCATCGCCCAACTCTCGCCGGGCTCGACGCCGTGGTCGACGAGCCGGTAGCGGGAGCCGGACTCCAGCAGGCGGGCGGCGGCGGTGGCACTGCGGGCGTCGGCCGGGGCGCCGGGGTGGCCGGACCGGACGAGGAAGGCGTCGCTCTCCGCGCCGCGCTGGACGAGCCAGGCCGCGGCCAGGACGAAGGTGGGCAGGGCCGCGGTGGCGAGGGCGAACGTCTCGCCGTCCTCGCCGTAGTGCAGGTGCGCGGCGACCGCGGAGTAGCCGGCGACGTCCTCGAAGAGGAGGAAGTCGTCCGAGGTGCCGTCGTGGTCGTGGTTCACCTCGGTCAGCAGCTCGTACGCATCCTCCGCGGCGAGGAACTGCACCTGGGCCTCGGCGGAGGCGGCGTCCGCGGGACGCCATCCGGGCAGGTTGAAGTCGGGCAAGGGTCTCGGCTCTTTCGGTCAGGTGAGGGGGCGGTCGGCAGGGGTGGTGTCGGTGAGCGCGGGGTGCGGCAGCAGACGGTGGCTGATGTGGCCACCGCTGCTGGTGCAGGCGGCGAACGGGCCGTCTGCCGAGCGCAGCTTCATCAGCGCGGGTTCCAGGTGGTCGCGCTGCCAGGAGCTGGGCCCGGCGGCACCCGACTCGGGGTCGAGGGCGGCCTGCCACGCCAGCCAGAGGGCGTGAAGTCGCGCGACCGCTTCCGGGTGCTCCTTCCACCGGGGGCACCAGGGCTTGCCGGCGGTGGTCTCGGGCCCGTAGATCTTGGTCCAGATCTCGTCTACCCATGGCGTCATCAGCTCCAGTTCCTGGTCGTACTGCGGGTCGTCGAAGGCGAGGATGAACAGCGGCTCGCCGCCGCCGGGGGCGTCCGGATCGTCGCCGTCCTCCGGGTCGAGGGCAGTGGTCATGCTGGCCAGCTGCTCGGCCTGCAGGTCGAATCCCGCCGCGAGAGCGGACAGCTTCGCGGTCAGCACGTCGATCTGGGTGTTGGTGTAGCCGTCCGGCGCGGACGTCGGGTCGGGCTCGGGGGTGGTCAAAGGGGCGGGTGCCTCTCGTCGGCGGGTGATGACACGAGGATGTGCGCTCGACGGCCCGACGTATCGGGCCGGAGTTGGTGTATAAGCACCGCCTCCTCACTGCCGCCCGCAGCAGCGGGCGGCAGTGAGGAGGTCGGCCGCCCCGAGCAATTCCATTGCCCTGCCGGCCTGTTGGGGGACGACGCCGTTGCCCAGGGCGGTCAGCTGGGCGGAGCGGGACAGCCCCGGAACGGCCGTGACGTGGCCCTCGCCCACGCCCATGATCCACTCGACGAAGGAGGGGGCGAGCCGTCCCCGCTCGTCGGTCGGCTCCGGCGCGGGCCGAGTGACTCGTTCCCAGCGGGCGATGGCCGGCCCGTACGGGCCCCACCGGTTCAGTCCGAGCTGTCCTGCTCCCAGATCGGCAGCACCACCGCCGACAGCGGCGGCCGGAACCCCGCCCCCGCCCGGCGCCCCGGCGTCCCGGTGTCCGAGGCCCGCGGTGTCGGCAGCAGCTGCGCCGCCGCTGACGGCAACGTCAAGTCCCCCTTGGAGCCGCGGGAGTTCGGTCCGCCGTGTGTCCCGTCGCTCGCCTTCGGGGTCGGGAAGAGTAGGTGCTCCACCTCGTCGCTCAGATTCGGGCCGTGCCCGCCCTGGCGCCGCTTGTCCGGGTGCTGGCTCCCGCCGATCGAGCCCAAGTTGCTGGTCGGGGTCTTCAGCAGATTGATCGCATGCCCCAAGTCCTCCCTCTTCGCATCCGGCCCCTTCGCATCGCGGGCCTTCGGCGTCGGAAGGCCAGGCGACGAGGAACAGCCGCTCCCTGCGGTGCGGGGCGCCGACGGCGGCAGCGGGTAGCACCGTCCACCGCGCATCCATCCCGAGGTCGGCCAGGTCTCCGAGAACCGCGCCGAGTGCCCGCAGAGCAGGCTCACCTCCGCCGTCTCCCAGATCGCACCAGCCGCACTCCAAGTCGCCATCGGATGGCGAGGCAGCGGCTGCGGAGAGGATGCCGCGGACGTTTTCAATGATCACCAACCTTGGCTTGAGGACGTCGATCGCGCGGGCGATGGTCAGCCACAGTCCGGAGCGGGTGCCCTCCATCAGACCGGCCCGACGGCCGGCGACGCTCAGGTCCTGGCAGGGGAAGCCCGCCGTAAGGACGTCGATCGGCTCGACGCTGCTCCAGTCAACTGCGGTGATGTCGCCGTGATTTGGCGTCTCTAGGCCAGTGGTGGGCGAGGATCGAGGCGGCGTTGGGGTTCATCTCGGCATGCCACGCCACGCTGCCGCCGAGGACGGTCTGGACGCCCAGGTCCAGGCCGCCGTAGCCCGAGCACATGCTGCCGATGCGCGGCCACCCGCCGCCCGGCGCCGTCATCGGCGGGCCCCGCTGCGGGTCGTCGCGGCACGGGCGGCGGACGGCGACACCTGCACCGCGGCGCCGGGGCCGGCGGCCTTCTTCGCAGTGAGGGGCTTGGCCGGGCGCTGCTGCAGGGAGGCGGAGCGGGTGAGGGTGATCATGTCCTCGCCGGTGAGGGAGAGGAAGTCCGGCTCCGGGCCGGTCAGGTCCGCAGCGACCTCCTTGATCTTCCAGACCGCTTCTTGGAGGGTGCCGCGGGAGGCCGCGAGGGATTTGAAGTAGGCCGTGCGGTGCGGCCATCGGTCGGACGCGGGGCTGATCCGCTTGAGCGTGACGGCGACCAGGGCGGGCTGGGCGCGCAGGACCGCCTTCGCGGTCAGCAGCCCGGCGTGGGCGTAGGCGAGGGAGCAGCGACGCCAGGCGATGTCCTCGGGCTTGGTGGAGCCGGCGGGGGTGGTGTCGTTGTACTCGTCCACGACGTTGGCCAGCAGCCTCCGCTGCACGTCGGACATGGAGTCCAGGACGGCGCCGAGCCGGTCGGGGAGCGGATCGCGGTGGCTGTAGATGCTGGACAGCTCTTCGCTGAAAGAGTGCAGGTCAGCGGCGGTTCCGAGCAGCCACTGGGCCTGGCGGTCGGTAGAGGTGGTGGTCAGTGTGGTTCCTCGGGGTTCAACGGCGGGGAGCGGGGGCGCTGCTGCGGGGCAGTGCGGAGATCGGGAGGGGGTCGGTCCGGCGGCCGGGCAGTGCCCGACGGAGGCGCTGGGTGACGCTGAGCGCGGCGGACCGGCGAGGCTTGGCGGGGACGGCGGAGACGCCGGCGGAGGCGAGATGGTCGGCGTCGGAACGCAACTGGCCTGCCGCTCGCCGAAGTTCGGTGGAGGCGGCGCCGTAGACGGCGGCGGGGTTGACGGGCTGGGCGTCGGGCAGGGCCCAGACGTCGGCGCTCACGGAGTGCTGGAGCAGGTAGGACAGGTGTCGGGTGGCCTCGGTGACGCGGCCGTGTGCGCGGGCCAGCGACAGTGCGGTGAGCCGCGCGGCCGTCATCGTGGTGGGATGCGCGGGGAACTGGTCGGAGAAGTCGGCCGCGGCGAGCGTGCTGGTGTGCAGCTCCTGCATCGTGCGCAGGTGACCCCTGACGTCGCGGGCGTCGGGCACGCCGGCGGCGGAAGCAGTGCGGGTGGTGGGCAGCTTCGCGGCGAGGGCCTCGGCCTGGTGCGCGACGTCGCGCAGGCACCGCTGGTACGCCTTGACCTCGGAGGTGGGACGGGCGGTAGACGTGGTGGGACTCCATCGGTTCAGGAGCTGCCGGCGGGACGGCAGATCCGGTACGTCGTCGGGTGCAGCGGCAGCCGAGCTCGGGCCGGGCCGACGCGGGTGTCAGGTTCGCCGAAGCGGTACGACCGTCGCCGGCGGGGCGGGACTGGCCGGCGGGGCCGGGCGCTCGGCGGGTGGGGAGAGCAGCACGAGGGCGGGTGAGCGGCGCAGGGCCGCGTCCACGCGGCGCTCGGAGTCGCCTGCGGCCGGCGGGTGGCTGTCGGCGAGTCCGGCGGGCCGGCGGCGGGAGGCGAGGGCGGTGACCTCGTGAAGGCCGGTGGTGCTGCCCACGGTCTCGGCCAGTGCCTCGGCCACCGAGAGGGCGGTGTCGCGGGCGGTGGCGAGGGAGCGGCGGGCGCTGTTCTGGGTCTCGGGCGTCGGCACCGGTACGGAGAGCAGGTTCGCCGCCCGGGCCAGCGCGGCCTGGGCGAGGGCGAGGGCCGCCGTGTTCGCGGTGAAGACGCCGAGGCCCGGGGCGGGACCGGTGGTGTTGGTCGCGTGGAAGAAAGCCTCGTCCAGCGGGATCGTGATCAGCTCGTGCAGACGGACCATCGGCCAGGCCAGCTCCCGGACTTCGGGCAGCGGCTCGTGCGGTGCGGGCACGGGGACGGCCTTGGCGAAGGCGGCCAGCTGCTCGGCGAGCGAGCCCAGCGTGTCGAGGTCGTGCTGGCTGAGTCCGACCGGGGCGGGCGGCAGGGGAGGGTCGGTGGTCAACGGCGCTTCCTGGTTGGCGTGATGGGGGGTGAGCCGAGTACGAGCGCCGCTTCGGCGGGTGCCGCCGACGGAACGGGGGCGAGGCGGTCGGTGAACGCGAGCACATCCTCGGCTCCCTGGGCCGCACACCGGTCCGCGCTCTCCAACGCGGTGATCGTGTGCTCGGCCCGGCGCAGGAGCAGCTCCTCGGCGGGGCTGCCCGGCTTGGCCGGGGCCGACGTTTCGCACTTGATCGAGAGGTCGAGGGCGGCGCCCAGGTGCCGGTGGACGGTGGCGGCGCTGCTCATCGCGCTCTCGTACGCGCCGGCCAGCACCGCCGCGGACGGGTTGTCCGCATCTCGCTGGCGGCGGTAGTGGTCGGCGCTGTCGCCGCAGTGCCGGATGAACGCCTGCGCCTGGCGGCAGTGCTCCAGCAGGGCGTTGCGGCTGGGCAGGCCGGGGACGGGCCCGGAAGGGGTGGTGGTGGCGTTGTGTCCGAGAGTGCGCAGCATCCCGGCGACCACCGCCAGGTCGCCCTGGTAGGCGGAGGGCGAGGCGGCGGACACGGCTCCGCCGAAGGACGCGGGGCCGGGGGTGGCGAGGGGCCTCAACGGCGCCGCCCCGCGAGGGCGGTGTGCTGCACGGTTCGGGCTGGCAGCGACGCGACGGTGGGTGCGTTTGCTCCGGCTGCGGTCCGGGCGGTGGCGGCGACAGAGCGCGGAGCCGGGCGGTGCGCGAGAGCGGCGGCGGGGCCGGTGAGCGAGCGGGCATCGCGGCGCAGGTCCTCGCGGGCACCGGTCAGGGCGAGGCGGGTGCGCGAGAGGGCCAGGTTGAGCTGCTGGGAGCCGCGCTCGCGGACCTCATCGGCGCGCGGGCCGCCGATACCGTCGACCTCGTAGAGGCGGCCGGCCATGGCGGTGGCCCGGCCGAGCGCGCCGAGGGCCTCGCCCAGCTGCGCGGTCGCCGAGGTCAGGGAGCGGACGACCGTGCGGTCGGCGCTCTGGGCGTGGGGGTGGTGCAGGGCGGCGGTGACGTTCAGCAGGTCGTCGTGGCAGTCGCGGATCGCCCGGGTGTGCTCGGCCAGTTCCTCAAGGCCCGGCAGTCCCTCCTCGCGGTAGGCGCGCGGGAGTTGGGTGGTGAGGTGGTCGATGGCGTCGGCCGCCGCGTGGAGCCGGCCGACCGACTGGGCACGGGGGCGGGAGGTGATGGGGGGCAGGGGGTTCTCCGGAAGGTCAGCGTCGGGTGCGGGCGGCGCTCTCGCCCGCCCGGTCGGCGGTTCGAACGGGCGGGGCGGCGGGCGGGGTGGGGCTGCGGCTCAGGGCGGCGCCCTTGCGACGGGCGGTGCCGAGGACGACCGGGCCGCCTCGCTCCGTGGGGGTGGCGGTCGCGGCGCGCAGCCGGTCCTGCACGCGGTCGGCGGGGGCCAGCGCCCGCACGGCCGAGCCGAGCAGCGGGCCTGCGGCGATGGAGGCGTCCAGTGCCATCACCCGGACGATGCCGGCCGAAGTCGCGGCGGCGCGCAGCAGCGCGCCGCGCAGGACGTGCTCCGCCCAGTAGGCCGGATCGCCGGGCAGCGGGTCCGCGCAGATCTCCCGGACCCGTTCCACGGAGATCACGCCGGCGGCGAGCGCCCCGCGCCGCTGGACCTCCCACAGCACCGTCAGCTCGTCCAGGGGCTCGCGCCGGTGAGCGAGCGCGGCCATCGCCAGGTAGACGGCGCGGTGGCCCGGGTCGACGAAGTCCTCGCCGGTGAGCCAGGAGGCGATCTCGGGGATCTGCCCGGGCGCGGTCAGGAGGCTGGAGAGCAGCGCCTGGTCGTGCTGCTGGGCGGCCTCGACCGCCTTGGGGGCGGTCACCGACGAGGGCGGCGTCGGAAGCGGGCGGCGGGAGCGCTGGTCGATCGTGCCCCAGGCGTCGGCGAGACGCTGGATGACGGCGTGCAGGGCGCCGGTCAGCTCGACGGTGGCTTCGACCGACTCGCTCTCGGCGGCGGCGAGCAGCCGGTGGGCATGCTCCTCCAGCGCCCGCCGCACCGCGGTCTCCAGCACCATCCGGCCGTAGCTGGCGGCGTGTTCGGACCGGGGGCAGGTGGAGACCAGGGTGTGGCCGTAGCCGACGGTGACGCCCGGGACCTCGCGGGCGGCGGTGGCGATGGCCGTCAGCGCCCAGTCCCTCTTCTGCTCGTCCCCGGAGTCCGGGGCGAGGGCCGGGTGGCCGGCGGCGTGCTGGGCGAGCAGGATCGCGAAGAATCGCTCGTGCGCCGGACGGTAGAAGTGCCGCGGCTCCAGCCATCCGGCCAGCGCACCGACCTGGGACGGATTGAGCAGGCACGCGCCCAGTACCGCCTGCTCGGCCTCCAGCTGCGGGCTCATGTCCCGGCTGGTCGGCGTCACTGCGGTGTCACCTCCTCGCGGAGGTGCCCGGGGAGCATCAGGTCGCGCAGCCGGTCCAGGTCCTCGACGAGGGCCTCGTCGCGGATGCGGAGACGGCCGGAGCCAACCGACAGGTACCAGCTGCCGTCCGCGCGGCTGATCGGCAGGAAGGAGAGGTCGTTGCGGATGGTGTCAACTCCGGTGCGCAGAAGGGATGGTCAGCGGGATCGGCGGGCGGGCTGCCGGGATGTGGCCGGGGCCGCCGCACCGGCAGTGGGTGCCGAGAGCGCCACCGCGGCGCTCCCGGCGCGGGCGGCCCCCGCGCGGCTGGTCCTCGGGTTGCCGTGCGGGGCATCGGCGCGGTCGGCCGCCAGGTCGGCCGTGATCTCCGCGCTGATCGCGGCCAGCGACTGCGCGTGCTCGCGGAACACCTCCGCCTGGCCGGTGTGGCCGGCCTCTTCGGTGCTGCGCGCGAGATCGGTCAGCGCGGTGCGGACCGTGCCCAGGGCGGCCAGCCCCTCGGGCAGCTCGACCGCCGAGCTGTCCGCGCCCTGCAACTCGCCCGTCAGCGGCAGGAGGCCGAGGTGGATCTCGCCGACCACCTCCCGCAGGACCTCGGCGTGGGCGAGCGCGCGCCCGGCCAGGCTCTGCGGATCGACGGAGCCGAGATGGTCCATCCGTCGTGCCGTCGCGTGGAGAACGCCCAGCTTGGCGGCGGCGGTGTACTCCGGGGCGGGCGGAGGCATGAAGACGGAGGTGTAGTCGGCGACGGCGTCCCGGAGACGGTAGGCGTCGATGCCGTCGTAGGTCAGCAGGGAGCTGGCGTTGTAGGGGGTGAGCTCCGCGCCGCCGTCCCGGGCGGGGACGGCTCGGTTCCGCTCGTTGAAGACGGCGTGCTCCGCGAAGCCGAACCAGTTCGCGTCGAGCTGGCCGGCGGACGGGGAGACGATCCGGATGCGGACACCGTTCCAGGTGTCCGACCGGATGGTCTGGGCCAGTTCGGCGGTGACGACCATGTCGCCGCGCCGGGCCACCTGCCGCAGGCCGGTGACGGTGCCGTCCGGCAGAGGAGAGATCAGCAGCAGGGCCTTGGCCCGGTCGACGGACCCGTTCCAGGTGGACAGGGGAACCTCCTGATAGTGGGCTGGGATCAGCGTGAGCGGGCCGGCTGAGGGGGCGGCCCTGTGGCACGCACCGGTTCCGAGGCAGCCGCAGGGGCAACGCGGACCGGGCGGATGCTCGCGGCGGCGGCGCGGTCCGAACGAATCGGCGCAGCCAAGTCCTCGGCCAGGTAGTGGAGTTCGTCGCCGACCCGCTCGACGGTGGTCGCGTGGGCGTCGAGGGCGGCGGCGGAGCGGAGGTCGCCCCGCCGCCGGAAGACCTCGGCGGCCTGTTCCAGAACCTGGTGGAGCGGTGCGAGGAGGTCCTCCTCCACCGAGGCCAGGACGCTCCCGAGTTCGGCGTCCTGGCCGGCGCGGTGCAGCCGGTCGAGGTGCGGGGCAGCGGTGGCCGGGGAGGTCACGCGACTGCCTCACCCGAGCGGCAGGAGAACGGCGAGCAGCCGTCCGCCGGCCCGTTCTCCAGTTCGTCCTCATCCAGGGTCAACTGCGTCTGCAGGTCTCGCAGTTCGGCCCGGGTGAGCTTGTCGATCGGCGCCTGGTCGAGCGGCAGGCGAGAGCGGTGCAGGTATGCCTGCCCGAGCAGCGGCCGTCCGTCGGCGTTGGCGCGGGCGTTGCCGGCCCGGATCGCGGCGTCGAACTCGACGACGTCCGCCCACTCCTCGGGGGAATTGTCGCGGATTTCCCGCCACTGGGAATTTCCGTGGAATGGGCAGCCGATACAAGCCGATTTCGGAGTCGACCCCCATCCGTGGTCCGTGAGGAGCTTGATGCAGTCGGCGCGGGACATGCCGAGGTCGAGCAGGGGAAACGTGTGCCGGGTGTACCGGACGTCGGAGTCCTTGGCCCGATGGAATTCATCGGTGCTGATGCCGATCCACTGCTCGGCGTAGATCCCGTTCGGTACCCGGGGCGGGTGCGGGTATCCTAGGATCTGGCGCACCTGTCGCTTTATCGGCTTGATCTTATATTCGCCGGTGCATTGCCGCCGAGTCATTCCCGGGCTGCCATCCTGGTTGAGAATGTAGAGCGGCATCGAGGCAAAGCGATGGGCGGGATCGAGGGCATCCTGGCGGATGTTTCCGGACGACACGCGCAGGATCGGTATGTTGGCCGGCCGGGCGATCTTCCGTTCCACCTCGTTCAGGTGCTGATAGACCTTCGCCGGTTCCCATCCGGTGTCCGAGAAAATGGCGTAGTCCAGTTTCGGAAGCTCGCCCAGGGCCGACAGGAGAAGCAGGCAGGTCGACTGTACACCGGCGCCTAGTGAAAGGATTCGCGTGGCCGGTTCGGTGGTGTGGATCATGCGGCACCACCGGCCTTGGCCATCGCACGCTCGGTGATCAGAGCGGTCTGCCGGGAGGAGGCCGCGCTGACCTCGGCGGCGCCGGGCTCCTTGTACCAGGGGCGCAGAGTCAGCAGTGCGGGGCGCAGACCGGTGGCGAAGAGAAGCGCGCTCCCCTTTTTCAGGGCACGAATCTGGTCGGGCGGAAGAATGCGCTCCTGGCGCATGCTGACGGAGGTGGAGCGGCCCGATTCCGACGTGGAATGCGAAACCGTCTCCACGTCGTGGTCCCCAACCAGCCGCGAGAGCTTGTCGGCGAAATCAGCGTCGTCGATTCCGCTTCCCACGAGTTTGATGGTGGCCGCGCTCCACATGGCGTCCATGCCCGCCTCGCCCCACACTTTCTGTCCCTGGCGGTAGCTCTGGAGAATGGTGATCGGAATAACGCCACGCGAGCCCAGGTGGGAATACAGGTCGGGAAGGTCCCCGATCTTGCACACATTCGCGGCCTCGTCCAGAATGGCCAGGAGCGGCGGGTCGAGACGGCCTCCGGAGCGTTCGGCCTCGATGACTGCGGTGCGCATCACGGAGTCCGCCGCAGCAGCGATCAGGGCGCTTGCCGAGCCGCCGCCGTCCTTGGACAGGAGGAACAGAGAGTCCTTGCGGGTGACGAACTCCTCCGGCTTGAACTCCGGCAGGTCGGGATTCGGGATGACCCATTTGGAAATCTGCGGATCGAGAAGGCAGGCCGCGTATTGACGCGCGGTTTCGAAAATGCCGTCGCGCGTTTCGACGGCACCGCTGACCGTGCCCTGGAGCTGGTCCGCGATGGCGGTCATCTGGTGTTCGCGGAGAAGGTCGACCGGGGTTCGGTCGGACGGCACGGCGAGCCACTTGAGGACGTCCGTGATCGGCCGGCTGTCGCAGCCCGCGGCGAGGAACAGGGCGCAGAGCGTGTTCTGGGCGGCGGTGGACCAGAAGTCGCCCTGGCTCGACTCGTCGACGGCCGCGGCGACGAAGTGGCCGGCGAGCCGGCGCGCGCCCGGGAGGTCCTTGGCGTCGGCGAGGATGTCCCACCACATCGCCTGCGGGGTGTGGGCGATCTGCTGCGGGTCCATCGTCCAGACCCGCCCGGCCTCGGACCGGGCCTCCAAGCACGCCGTGTAGGCGTCACGGGCGGCCTTGTTCGAGGTGAGGAGCACGGGGCCGGGCGCGCGCAGGATGGCCGGGACGGCGATGCTGGTCGTCTTGCCGGAGCGCGGCGCCATGATCGCGACCGCGACGTCCTCCCAGTTGGAGCGGACCTCGGGTCCGCTGGGGGCGAGGTCGCCGAGCAGGATGCCGGTGTCGTCCGGGCTGATCTCGCGTGGCTTGGCCTTGGAGAGGCTGGGGCGCAGGTCCCGGGCCTTGGCGGTGATCTCGGCGGGCAGCAGCGGCGCGAGTTCGCTGCGGCCGGCGAGGCCGGTCGGCTTGCGGCGGTGCTTGGACCACAGCAGCAGGCCGCCGGCGGCGAGCGCGATCGACAGCAGAGCCGGGGCGATGCGGGTGCTGATCAGCAGCAGGAGCGGGCTGAGGTGCGGGAAGGCGCGGTCGGGGTGGAGGGCGGCGTCGACCGGCTGGAACGGGGCCCACAGGGCGTGGTCGGTGGTCGCGGCGGTGGCGGCGTTGCCGCCGAGCCAGGCGATGGAGCCGAAGACGGCGACGGCGATGCCCGCGCCGATGAGCGCGTAGAGGAGGGCATCCGAACCGGGGCTGGCGGAAGGGGATTTGGGGGAGGCGGGCAGGGGAGGGGTTCCTTGACGGGGGGTTCGGCCTGCCGGGCAGGAGCGCGCGGCGGCAGGGGCCCGGAGCGGGCGGGGAGCGGGCGGCGATCACGGCGGGACAAAGGCCCGAGACGTGGGTGATCGGCCCGGTGGCCGGCGGGCGGTCAGCCGGCGGGGACTGCGTGGTCAGCGGGAGACGGACGCCTTCGCCGACGTGGCTGCGCGGGAGACGAGTGGTGCGGGGGCGGCACCGGTCGGGGCAGCGGGACGCTCGGGCGGTGCCGTGCGGGTGCGGGCCGCGGCGGCGCGGGGCGCGGCAGGGGCCGGCGACTGCTCGTCGGTCTCGTCCAGGCGGACCAGCTGGGCCTCGGCGACGCGGTAGCCCGCGGCGGTGAGCTGGGTACTCGCGTCCTGCAGGGCGGTGGCCATCGCCGCCCCGGACGGTCCCTGGCCGGTGAGGGTCTCCAGCCGCTGGGAGGCGGTGTCCAGCAGCGCGGTGAGTCGCTCCAGCAGGCCGGTCTCGGGGTCCATCACCGCGAGCGCCACCGTGGTGACGTCCTCCGCCGTGGTGGCCCGGTGGACCTGGGCGGTCGCCTGTACTAGCCGGGACTGCAGGTAGGCCAAGTCCCGTTCGCCGAAGGTGTTCTCGATCCTGCGGATCGGGAGCGGGGGCACCACGCGGGTGGCGTACCCGGCGTCGGTGAGGAGCTGCTCGGCGAGGCGGATGCGCTGGTTGACGTCGCCGTGGCCGGCGTCCTCGGCGGTGAAGATCGCGCTGAGGCCGTCGGTGGAGAAGCCGGCGCGGGCGAGGAGAGCCCGGCTGGCCAGGTCGGTGCCCTGGACCCAGGCGCTGCCGGTGGTGGTGGAGCCCTCCCGGAGAGGGAAACGGGCGAAGACGATCTCGGCGGTGTGCTCGGGCAGCGGAGTTCCTTCCTGGTCAGCGGCGTGGGGGGTGGCCGTGGCCTGGGTGGCGGGGGTTGAACATTGCGCCGGTGTACTCGACGGCGGTGAACCGGCGGGTGGGGTCGGCAGGGCGGGCTGGCCGAGTGGCCACCTTCGGAAGTGCGGCGGCGGACAGGGCGCTGCGGCGGCGGACCACGGGGGTGGGGTCGGCGATGGCGGAGGCCAGGATCGCCAGGTACCGCACGGGCGTTGCGTGGCCGAGGACGATCGTCCACTGGTCGCTCCAGGCGGGTCCGAAGGAGGCTTGTGCCATCCAGGCACCCACGCCCTCGCCGCACCGGTCGTCGGTCGAGGTGGGTGAGTGGGTGAAGCTGGTGGTGCCGTCCGGTGACGCGAGGCGGACGAAGTGCGGGTCGTCCTGGAGCTGCCAGCCGGCCTTCAACAGGGGGCGCCAGGCGGTCGTCGGCGAGGCGGTCGGCTCGGCGACGATCTCCTCCGGCATGGTGTACCGGTCGGCGGCGACGGCCTGGACGAACGCGCCGACGATCTCACCCGGCGTGTCCTTGGTGAACGTGGCCTGCCAGTAGGGGACTTCGTCCCTCGGGTGCCTGCGGACGGTGACCCGGTAGAGGTGGAAGACCCGGTGCGGCTCCATGGCGATCTCGATGCGCCGGCACGGGCTGGTGGCGACGACCTGGGCGAGGGATTCGTCGAATCGGTACGGCCACTCGTGGAGGTGGAGCAGCGGTGCCAGGACGGGGAGGGGCCCGGCGCCGGCGAGGTGGCGGGGGCGGACGAGCACCTCGTCCTGGGCCGCGGCCGGAGTTGAGGTGGTCAACGGTGGGGTCCTCGGAGCGTCAGCGGTGGGGAGGTTCGACGATGCGGGAGTGCGGCGGGACGGCGACGGCCGGGGCGAAGTGGACCGACGCCGTGGTGCCGGCGGCCCGCAGGGCCGGGGACTGGGTGGTGGCGGCCCGGCTGCGGGTGGTCTCGTCCGCGGCCTCGGCGATGGCGTCGGCAGTGGCGGCCGTGCGGAAGGCCGCGGCGGAGATGGCGGTGGCCTCCGTGAGCAGCGGCTCCCACAGGGGTGGCCGGTCGCCGTACTGCTGGGCGACCTGGCGGCCGATCTCCGTCACCGCGTTGGCGAGTTGCTGCACTGCACCGGGCATCAGGGTGAGGCCCAGCAGCACCTCGGCGGCCTCGTGGGGCGTCAGCGAGGGGGCGACTTCGACGATCTCGGCGAAGGCGCGGCCGGCGCGGGCGATAGCCTGGTTGGCGGCATCGAGGGGCCCTGTGGTGCGGGCGTCGGACAAGAGGTCTCTTTCTACGGGCGCCGACCGGCTCGGGCCGCGGCGGTGACGACGGGAGAAGGGGCGGGGAGGACACCGGTCCGGCGGAGAGCGGTGCCGGCCACTGCCGCGCGGGTGCGGCTGGTGCCGGTGCTGCGGCTCTCGGCGAGCTGGCAGACGGCCAGGGCGAGGGAGCGGTCACGGCCGGTGTCCACGATGGTGCCGTCCGGCCGGGCCAGCGGTGCGACTAGGCGGGCCTCGTGGTCGCCGACGCGCAGCAGCGCCCACCGGCACGAGGCCGGATCGCCTTCGGCGGCGATGCCGGTGGCGGCCAGGATCCGCCGGGCGGTCTCCTGGAAGCGGTGGTTCGCCGGGCCTGCGACGTCGGGGTCGGCGCGCAGGGTGCACTGCCACACCAGCCTGGTGCGCAGGGCGGCGGCGGGTCCGGCCGGCGGCGGCAGGTGCGCGGCCAGCTCCATGGAGAACGCCGCCTGCTCCAACGCGGGCAGGTCCGCGACAGGGCGCCAGGCGTCGATCAGACGCAGGCGGTGCTGCTGCTGGCTGGCGGAGGCGAGCAGGTCACGGGTGGAGGCGTACCGGGCGATCGTGGGGTGCACGTCACCGCCCCGGGGCCGGTGCGACCGCACGGCCGGCCGGGGCGAGTACCGGTCCGTACAGGCCGCGGCGGATCGCGACCGGTTCGGGTCGCTGGCCGGTACTTCGTTCCGGTGTGGACAGGGTCAGCTCCAGGGAGGGGAAGACAGGTCAGCGGGCCGGGCCGGCGGGGCCGGCGCTCAGTTCGGGTTCTCGGTGACGCGGTCCGCGCTGGTGGCGGCGGCGGCCAGCTCGGGCAGGTCGGCCGGCCCGGACTCGCGCTGGTCGATCCACCAGGACGCCTTGTCCAGCGTGCGCAGCTGCTCCTCGACGGCCAGCCACGCCTCCTCGGTGACCACGCCCTCGACCACCAGGGCCTGGTAGGCCGCGGTCACCAGCTGGTGCCGGCAGCGCTCGCCCCAGGCGATGGCACGCTCGGGGCCCTCCAGCGGCGGCATGCCGAACTGGCCGGCCCACGCGGTGGCGGCCTCCTGCTCCTCGGCGCGGCGGGCGGCGATCCACGCCTCACGCTCGGCGGTGTCCTCCTTGCGCTCGGCGAGCCAGCAGTCGCGGCAGGAGCGGGTGGCCAGCCAGCGGGCGTAGGAGGCGCGCTTGTCGGCGGGACGGGTGGACAGGTCATGCTCGACGGTGTGGCCGCAGTCGTGCTCGACGGACCACCGGGTTCGGACGGCTATGTCGGATCTCCTGTGAACTCGGTTGTGTGGGAAAGGACTTGGGTTCGGGTCAGCGGGAGCGCCGCGGATGCGACGCAGGAGGGGCAGCAGGAGCCGCCTCTGCTGCTGCCGGGGACGTGCGCGCAGTGCGCGTGGACCGAATCCGGGCGATGGCCGCGCGGGGGATCGGCTCGGTCCCGTTCCGGTCGTGCAGCGCCTGAGCGGTGCGGTCGACCTGACTCCCGAGAAGGCGGGCGGCGCGGACGGCAGGCCCGAGCACAGCGGGCTGGTCGAGCCAGTCCGCCGCCAGCTCCAGAACTTCCTCGAGCTCGCGGACCACAGGACCGAGGCGACTCAGGAGGTCGGCCACCTCGACCTCCTCGGCAGGCTCCGGCAGCACTTGGCCCAGACGGCGCACCGCCCACGAGCCGACGAGGCTCGCGTCGTGAGAGCCAAGCTGGGCACGGCTCAGGGCATCGGTGTAGGACATCGGCTCACCGGGAGATCGGGTGCCCGGCAGCCCACGCGATCCGCGGGTCGACGGCCGGGACGGACGCGGCCGTGGCCGCGGCGCCGGTGGCGTGCAGGGCGGCGGCGGAGCGGACCCGGCCGCTGGTGGCGAGCGCGGCGCGGGCGCGGGGGCTCGCCGGGCTGCTCGTGTGGGCGGCCGGTGCGGCGGCGGGGCGGGCCGCGACGGCGGCGAGGTCCTTGCCCGCCCCGGCGAGCACGGTGGTGGCCTCGCCGACCACGGCCTCGATCCGTGCCAGGTCGACGCTGCCCGGGTTGGTGCGGACCTGGTCCTCGATCGCCCGCAGCCGCGAGGCGATCTCGGCACTCAGCGCGGCCCGGTCGTGCAGCAGGGCGTCCGCGCGCTGGTCGTCGCGGCTCGGCCCGGCCGGCGGGTGGACGACCGTGCCGAACGGGTCCGGCGCCGTCGGGGTGACGGGCCCGAGGACGGGCGCCTTGAACACGCGGGTCTCGAACGGGTCCGCGTTCTGCGCGACCCGGGCCGGCGGCGCGGCGGGCGAGGCAGGAGTGCGGTTCATCTCCTCGATCAGCCGGGTGGCGAACGGGTCGGTGGACTCGTACGGGCCGGTGAGCGGTTCGAAGGCCAGGTCGGAGGCGACCCGCAGCCCCTGGCCGCGCAGCTGGGCGACGGCAGTGGAGGCCCGCTTGTCGCCCTCGAACTCGGGCTCGTCCATGACGTAGAGGCCCGGGTGCCCGCCGTTGCGGGTGAAGCCGGCCTGTGCGAGCGCGTAGGCGGCGGCCTGATTGCTGTGCGGGTTGGTGGCGACGATGCCCAGGTGCGGGTGGCGGCCGACGTGGACGTCGAAGCTGCGGCTTCCCGCCGGGGCGCTGGCCTGGACGACGGCGTCGGGGCCGGCGGCGCGGACGGCCGGGCTGTCGGGGACCGGCCGGGTCGCGTCGTTGTAGTCGAAGGCGGGGTCCGCACTGACCTTGACCCCGGCTCGGCGAAGGGCGGCGGTGGTCTGGCGGGCGTGCAGGAAGACGTTCTGCTCGGTCGCCGGGTCGAGGGCGTGGCGCCCGTCGGCGAGCTGGCGGAAGCCGGCGCGGGCGAGCAGGGTGTGGGCGGTCGGTGAGGCGTCGGGGCCGACGTCGGCGACGACGCCGAACTGCGGGTCGCGGGTGATGGAGACGTGCTCGGGGGTGATGCGCTGCTCCTCGGGGCAGATGGCGGACGCGGTCAGCGGCGGGCGGCCGGTGCCGGCGGCGGGGACGTGGGCACAGCGGGTCGGGGTTGGCCGGATCCGGCGGAACCGGGCGCCGCGGTCGCGGTGCGGGCAGCGGCGACACGGGCCGCCGCCGAGGGGGAGACGGTGACGGCAGCGCCTTCGAGGCCGGACAGCTGGGCGGACCGGGAGGTGACCGGGACGCCCATCTCCCGCAGGGTGGCTGCGAGTTGGGCCGCCGCCCTGGACTGTGCGACCGGGTCGCGCTCGGCCAGGGAGTAACGCTCCGGGGCATCCTGGAGGCCGAGGCGGAACCCGGCGGCGGCCAGGGCGTCGAGCACGGCCGGGTCGCGGCTGGCGGTGGTGGCGGTGATCCCGGCGGAGGCCAGGCGGCGGAAGGTGACGCCGACGCCGACGGGCTGATGGTGGGGCAAGCGGTGTTCTCCAGGAAGGGCTCGGTCAGCGGGCGGCGGGGCGGCGGGGAGCCGGTCCGGGCGGCAGCGGCGCGGTGGCGGGGGCGGCGGCCATCCGAGCCCGGCGTGAGGGGCGGGCGGCCTGGGCGCGGGCGGTGGGCGGATGGGTGGTGTCCCGCAGATGCGTCGCCCGGAAGTCGCGGCGAGCCTGCGGCCCGTACCAACTGGCGTAGTGGTCGGTGATGCCGAGGTGGCCGTTTCCGGTGTCGTGGCGCAGCATCACGTACGAGGAGGAGTCGGGATCCCCCGCATCGCGGGCCAGCCACCAGTCGACGCCGTCGAAGGTCTGCATCGCCTCCACGACCACGGCGCCGGAGAGAACGGCTCGGGCGAGGCCCCGGTCGGCGGGGACCAGGCGGTCCGTGGCCAGGTCGGCGCAAACGATCTGCCAGGCCGCCTCGGTGGCGCGGTCGGCGTCGGGGAACGGGCCCTCGTCCTGCAGCCACCGGTAGTGCTCGGACAGGTCGCCGTTGCGCTGCTCGGGGCAGTGCCAGTTGGCGACCGGCACCCGGGCCGCGACCAGCTGGTCGACGAGGCGTGCCGCGTTGCGGATCTGCTCGTTCGGGTCGACGCTCCGGCGCTGGTGCCAGCAGTCCAGCGCATCACCATGCCGTGAAAATCCGGCCTGGTAGATCGCTTCGCGGGCGGGCTGGGGAACCCAGCCGCTCAGCGTGACGAACTCGCCGTGGTCGTAGTCCCAGCCGAAGCGCACCAATCCGGTGGCGGTGCCGGGCCCAGTCGTTGCGGGCATCGGGCTCCCGCTCAGCGGCGCCGGGCCGAGGCCGGCACGGCCCCTACGAGCACCGGAGTCGGACCGGTGGCCGGTAGGGCCCCGGCGGCCTTCCGCTTCGCCGCCTCCTCGCGCGCCTGGAGCAGCCGCACCAGGTCGGCCTCCAGCACATCGCGCTCCTCGGCCACCTCCTCCAGCCGCTCCAGCTGCGCATCCAGCTCGTCGAGGACGGCGTCGTCGACGCGCCGCTGGGCGGTGGCGACGTTGACCAGCCGCACGCGCTGGAAGGACACTGCCGTCTCGGCGGCCACCAGCGCGCGGTGCGTGTCGAGCACCCGTGCGGTCTCCGCGTCCACCCGGGCCTGGGCGGCGGTCAGGGCGGTGATGCTCTGGCCGAGGGCGGCTTCCAGCCGGGCGTCCTGGCGGGTGAGCGTCGTGGTCGGCATGCGTCTCCAAGAGGTAGGTGAAACAGACGAGTTGGTGAGAGCCGGTCAGAACGGGGCCCGGCTCAGATCGCCGGGCTCTGCGGTGTTCACCGGGTGCGGGGCCGAGGCCGGCAGCGCGCCCGGTCGGCCGAGCACCACGGGGGAGGTCCGGCGGGCGGCGGCAGCACGCCGGGCGCCGGGCACCGGAGCCTCGGCCGCGTACCCGAAGGAGGTCCACTCCTCGCGTGCGGCGGCCAGGGTGGGATGCCGGCTGCGGCCGTAGTGGCCGCTGCCCTGCTCGGTGTAGAGCACCGCCGCCTCACCGGCATCGGGGTAGTCGAGGAGCAGCTCCATCGAACCCTCGGGGTCCTGGTGGCGGGCGTGGATCACCAGCCGGCCGACGGTCCCGTCCTCGTTCACCACGTGCGACACGGTGTTGCGTTCGGCGTGCCGGCGCTGCTCGTCCGCGCTGTACACCCGGGTGACCCCGTAGCCGGCGGCGGCGAGCAGGCGCTGCGCGTCCCAGATCTGCCGCTCCGCGGTGGACGCACTCGTGTCGCGGCGGATGCGGTGCAGCCGCAGGGCATCGTCGCGGACGAACCCTGCCTGCTCCAGCCAGTAGGCCGCGCGCCGGTCGGGAGGGTCGGCGACGATCGTCTCCCGCTCGGGCAGGTGGGCGATGGTGACGTGCGCGATGACGACTCCTGGTGGTCAGCGGTGGTGGGTGCAGCCGGCCAGGGCGGGAGCGCCGACGGGTGCAGAGGCGGGCAAGCCGCCGGATCCGGGAAGCAGTCCGGCGAGTTGCAGGATCTCGCCTGCGCCGAGGCCGACCTGTGGGACGATGACGTCGCTGGGCCCGGCCGGATCGGTGTCGATCACCGCGTGGAGCAGCCGCAGGCGGCCGGGCGTGATCATGCCGTATCCGGAGCCGCGTGCATCCGGGCGTCGGTGTCGAAGAGCTCCAACTCGGCTCGGTGGAGCAGGTGTTGGACCACGAAGCTGCGGCCGGCGACCTTCCACAGTCCGCGGCCCTTGCCGAGGGCGGCGATGGCGGCGGTCTCGACACCGCTCAGGCCGAGCAGGCCGGCGGTGGCGGCCAGCTGGTCGCTCTCCTGCCGGTAGATCACGCGGGTCGCGCAGTCGGTGAGCAGGCCCTCGGCGAGCGCCCGGGTGCGGGAGCCGGCGTCGCCGGCCGACAGCAGGTCGGACAGGCGGTGGATGATCAGCATGTTCGCGATGCCCAGGCCCCGGGAGAGCTTCCACTGGGCCTGCATGCGTTCCAGCAGGGCCGCGTGCCGCATCACGCGCCACGCCTCGTCGTAGATCACCCACCTGCGACCGCCGTTGGGGTCGCTGAGCGCCGCTTCCATCCAGGCGGACGCGCAGGTCATCGCGAGCGTCAGCGCGGTGTCGTCGCCGGACGAGCCGAGCCGGGAGAGGTCGATCGTCAGCATCGGACTGCGCGGGTCGAACTCCGCGGTCGACGGCGCGTCGAACATGCCCGCGAGGTCACCGTTGACCAACCGGCGAAGCGCGTGGGCGAGGTCCTGGGCGGCGGCGCCGACCCGCCGGGTGGGGTCGCCGAGCGCGGCGTCCAGCACGGCGGCCTGCCCGAGGACGGCCGCGACGTCGCCCAGCAGCGGGACCTGGCCCGTGCGCGCGGAGCGGTCGACCACCGCGTCCAGCGCGATGTCCATCGCCGTGTACTCCATCGGCGCCAGGTCGCGCCGCAGCACGGTGCGGGCCAGGGAGCCGAGCAGCAGGAGCCTGCGCTTGCGGACCTCGCCCGCCCAGTCCGCCGGATCGACCCCGGCCGGAGGAGCTGGAGCGTCAAGGGGGTTGAGCCTCCCGCTGAGGCCCGGTCCCAACGCGATGGTGGTCCCGCCGATCGCCTCCGCGACCGGACTCCACTCCCCCTTCGGGTCACACGGCACGTACACGCGGTAGCCAAATGCCGTGCTGCGCAAGGCGATTGACTTCGCCAGCGCCGACTTCCCCTGACCGATGACGCCGGCGATCAGCGTGTTCGGATTTGTAAAGTTTACAACTTTTCCATACAGGGCGAACGGGTCGAAGACGAACGAGGCTTCGGCGTGGACGTCGCGGCCGATGAGGACGCCCGCGGAGCCGAGGCCGCCCTCGGCGAGGAAGGGGTAGGCGGCCGACGCGGTCGCGGTGGTCATGCGGTGTGCGGGAAGTCGCAGTCGGCCGCCGCGCAGGGAGGCGGGGCCGGGGCGGCCGGAAGCGGGGTAGGCGGGGAGGAGCTCGGCGTTCTCCTCGCGCCGGGTCTTCGGGCGATGGGGGCGGCCGGCCTGGCGGGCGGTGCGGCGGGCGGCGGCGAGGTCGCGCTTGGCCTGGCGGCGGGCGGAGCGGTCCGAGCGGGTCGGGGTGAACAGGGGGGTGGCACTGGCGGAGCGCAGGAACGTTTCTCCTGTCAGATGCGAGGGGCTGTGGTCGGTGTGCCGCGGAGCTCGGAGGGGGTGGCGATCACCCGGACGCGGCCCGAGGTGGTGCTGTGGCGCTGGCAGATCACCATGTCCGGTGCGCCCTCCGGCAGCCGCAGCGCGCACGCCTCGCGGGTGGGGTGGCGCCCGTCGGGCCGCGGGGCGCGGTGGTAAGCGTCGTGGAGGGCGTCGCAGGTCTGCCAGAGCCGGATGCGGGCGGCGTGGAGGTGGCCGGCCTCGGCCGGGGCGAGCGGCCGGGTGGTGCCGGTGTGGGTGTCGAGCAGCGCGAACAAGCTGACGCAGTGGGCGTGGAGCGCGTCCAACTCGCCTCGGGAGACGGGTTCTTGCTCCGGGACGGCGGTGTGGTGGTGGACGTCGACGCCCGCGGTCGCGAAGCGCAGGAGGCGGTGGTCGCCGGTGGGCGGGTGGTTCACGGCCGGCCTCCCGTCAGGTTCGGGCGAGCGGCAGGGCCGCCTGCGCGAACGCCTCGGCCTGCTGCCAGCGCAGGAGCCGCGGGTCCAGGCCGGTGCCGGCGGCGGCGGTCTCGATCGAGGCGCAGGCTCGGCGCAGCTCTTCCGCGTTGTCGGCGCTGACGACCACCAGGCCGGTCAGGTCGACGTCGGCGTGGCCGGAGATCAGCTCGCGTTCGTGCTGCTTGGCGTCGGCGTACTCCATGCTGTCGGCTTCGGAGTCGACCTGGCCCTTGCGGACCCGCTCGGCGGCGTCGGCGATGATGCTCGACTTGGTGCGCTGCACGGCCTTGAGCGCGGCATCCAGTGCCTGCGGGCCGTAGGTGAGGGAGAGGGTCCGGCGGGCGCCGCCGGCGAAGACCAGCGGGTGGAGGAACCCGTGGGTGACCTCGCTGCGGGGCCACTGCTCGATCCAGTACACCGCGTGGCAGGCGGTGTCGGTGGTGAGACGGCCGGGTTCCTCGACGACCACGACGGGGCCGGCGGCGGCCGGGTCGGCGGTGGCCTCGCCGGTCTCGGACCACTGCTCCAGGTTGGCGAGCGCCTTCGGGTCGTAGGCCGAGCGGATCACGGCGGCGATCTCGCCAGTGCTGAGCCAGCCGCGGGGGTTGAGCCCGGCGTTGCGCAGCGCCTGCTCGAAGCCAGGCGTCAGCTGGGACAGGACGCTGAACGCGCCGCTCAGCCCGCCGCCGGCCTCGCCGATCAGGCGGCGTGCGCCCTTGAGGTCCAGGCTGATGGCGATGTACGCCTCGTGCGGGGCCGCGGTCGGGCCGGCGGCGGCGAGGAGGTCCTCGTAGACGGGGCCCGCGATGGGTGCGTCGGGGCGGCCGTTCTCCGCCCAGTACCGGGCGAGGGCGTCGCCGCTGTCGGGGACGGTGCGCTCGATCACCTGGACGGTGGTGATGTAGCCGGTGCGGGCGAGCGAGGCCAGGCACCGGCCCCAGGCGTTGACGTTGCCGGCCTGGGTGGAGGGGTCCAGCAGGGCAAAGGCCCGGCTGCTGACGCGGATGACGGCGGTGAGGGTGTTCTTCTGCGGGTTGTGGATCGCGCCGAGCGTGCCGCCGGGGGCGGTGACGGCGCGAAGGCTGGCGTCGGTGCCGGGCAGGTGGAGCAGGCCGTCGCGGCGGGGCCGGGTGGCGGGCCGGGCGAGCCAGACGAGCTGGCCCTTGGCGCGGCGCAGGTAGTACCTGATGAGGATCGGGGCCCAATCTGCCACGGAGCGGCTGTGGAAGCGGACGACGACGAGGGCGGCGGCCAGGGCCCAGAGCGGGGTGGCGAGGGCGGCACCGGCGAGTCCGGTGGCGACCATGGTCGCCAGGAGCATCGCGCCGGCGGTGCCGACGACGGTGAGCTGGGCGGCGGTCAGCCCGAGCAGGACTCCCCGTCGGGATCGGCTGGGGAAGCGGACGGTCGGTGTGGGAAGGTCGGCCGACAGGGTGGGCGACTCCTTCGGTCAGGGCGGGGGCACCGGCCGGGGCGCGAGAAGGGGTGGTGGCCCCGGCCGGTACTGGTCAGGAGGTCGGCGGCGTGGAGGGACCGACGGGACTGCTCGGCGCCGAGGCCGGGCCGGTGGCGGCCACCGGCGGGGTGGCGGGGCCGGCGGCGGACGCCGACGGGGCGGCAGGCCCCGGGGCTGCGGCGCCGCGTGCGGCACTGATCACGACCTGCGGCGCGGCGGACCCGCCCGAGGCCGCGGCGGCAACTGCGCTCGCGGGCTTGGCGGTTGATCCTCCGCTCGCTCCGCCCCCGGAGGACTGGCCGGAAGCCGGGGCCCGGGAGATCAGCGGCTGGCCCTGATCGCCGCCCGACTGGGCGCGGCGGGTGATCAGCGCCTTTCCGACCGCGTCGCCGCCGCCTCCGGAGGAGGTGCCGGGGAATCGGAAGGTGCTCTGCGACGGAGACGACGAGCCTTCGCCGGCACCCGAGTTGCCGGCGCTGCCGCCGGCCGGGGCACCCTGGCCGGGCACCTGCGCCGGGCCCTGCGGGGCGGCTCCGCCCATCGCTGCGCCGCCCGCTCCGCCGGCACCCGCGGTAGCGGCCATCCGGGCGCCCTTCTGGGCGGTGGCGGCGCCGACCTGCAGGCCGGTGGCGGTGCTGCGGTGCAGGTCGTGGGCCTGCCCGCCGTCGCCCGCCCAGTGGACGAACTTGTAGATCGCCATCGGGGAGAGCAGCACCAGCGCCATGACGACGAGGCCGGCGATGATGTCCGACAGCGCCTGGATGCCGTCCTTTGTGTCGCTCTGGCCGAGCGCCGAGACGCCGACGAGCATGATGATCGTCATGATGAGTTTGCTGAACACGACCGTGGCGGTGGCCTCGATCCACTTCCGGCGCCAGTCGCGGGTGGGCTCCCACGCGCCACCGGCCGCCGCGAAGGGGGCGAGCACGACGAGCACGAGGATCGTGACCTTGCGCAGGACCATCGCGCCCCAGTAGAGGATCGCCCCGGCCGCGCAGCCGAGCGCCACCAGCGCGGGGATCGCCCAGCCGAGCGGTGTCGTGATGCCGATCATCGACACCTTGACCAGCCGCCTGACCGCGTCGTCCATGCTGGAGTTGGCGATCTGGAACAGCCCCCGGCTGAGGGCGTCCACGACGACCAGGGCGACGCCGGTGAAGCTGATCGCGGTCATCGCGAACAGGGTCGCCGAGACGGTCCCGGTGACGGCCTGGCCGAGCGCCTGGCCATCCCGCCTCCATGCGGCGCGGATCAGCTGGAGGATGAAGGTCATCACCAGCATGACCAGCGCGATCGGCAGGATCGTCGCGTAGTTGGTGCGGAACCATTCCGCGCCGAGGTCGACCGAGGTGGTCTTGTCGACTGCGCGGGAGGCGAGGTCGACCGCGCTCTTGGCGAGGTCGCCGGCCGACTTGGCGACCCAGTTGCCGATGGAGTCGGTGACGGAGTCGCTGACGCCGCCGACGATGACGTCGCAGAGCAGGCCGGAGCCGGGAATGTCACAGAACCCGATGGGCGATCAACTCCTCTGATGGGGACCGATGTTGTTGGTCAGGGGTAGACGGTGGTGGCGATGGAGGCGAGTGCGCAGTCGCGGCTCGGCCGGCACTGGACGGCCAGGGTGATGGCGCGGTCCTCGGCGCCCCGGCCGCCGTCGAGCCAGCTGACGGTCTGCTTGCCGGTGACGGTGACCGCGTAGACGTAGGCGATGGTCAGCTGCGACGGGTCCTTGCCGATGGCCTGCTGCCACGCGGCGGGCAGGTGCGCCTCGGCGGCCTCGCCGGTGGCGTGCTGGCCGTTGTCGCGCATCCGGCTCCACAGGGTCGGGTCCGGCAGCTGGGCGGCGAGAGCGTCCGGGTCGGCGTACTTGGTCTCGTCGGTCAGCCATCCGCGGAGGCCGGCCAGCTGCTGGGGCTGGGTGGCCGTGCGGGTGTCGTAGCTCCACAGCGCGGTGGCGAATGCCTTCGCGTACGCGATCGGGTCGCTGGTGTGCGGCGGAGCGGCGACGACGGACGCGCTCGGTGTAGCTGCGGCCGAGGGGGCGGGGCCGGGGCCGTGCGACGTGGAGCTGGACGTTGCGGAAGCGGAAGGGGCGGAGGGGGAGTTGGCGGCGCTCGGGGTGCGGTGGCCGCCGCCCGCCAGCCGGGCGGTGAGCCCGGCCAGCAGGGCGACGACCAGGAGCACGCCCAGGCCGATCAGCAGCCGGCGCAGCATGGGGGACTGGCCGGTGAACGGCGAGGACTTCGGCATCAGTGGACGCTGGTCCCCACCGTGCTGAAGAAGCTGACGATGCCGTTCGCGGCGCCCAGCAGAAGGGCGCAGCCCGCCGCGACGAGGGCGCCCTGCTTCCCCTTCTGCTCGCTGCCGTGCGAGCCGGTGTGGTGGCCCCAGGCCCAGACGATGCCGCTGACGCAGAGCGCACCGACGACCGCGATGATCGCGAAGAGGTTGATCGAGCCGACCGTGGACTTCAGGACGGACAGGCCGGGCAGGCCGCCCTCGGACGGCGAGATGCCGGGATCGTACGCCAGCTGGGTGGCGGCGTCGGCGAGGTAGTAGGTGAGCAAGCACACTCCACGGCTAGAGGGACAGGAAGGTGCGCGGGCGGGCCGCGCGTGAAAGGGGGAAGTGCGCGAAGTGCGCTTAGATGGACGGCAGTTGCCGTCAGGGGGCGATGCGGCGGACGGCGATGATGTCCGCCTTCCACGACGCGAGCGTGGCGATCTTGACCACGTCGCCCGTCTTGGGTGCGTGCACCACGAGGCCCTGGCCGATCGCCATGCCCACGTGCTCCGGGCCGTCTGGGCCGGGCCGGGTGTACAGCAGGTCGCCCGGGCGGATGGCGTCGACGCTCACGCCGGTGCCGTTGTGGACCTGCTCGTAGGTCCGGCGTTCGATGGTGATGCCGCCGGCCTTGTACGCCTGCTGCGTCAACGAGGAACAGTCGCATCGGCCCATCGGATCGGGGCCGTGCGCGGCGGTGCAGCTGCCGCCCCACTGGTAGGCCGTGCCCAACTGGCCGAGCGCGAACTTGATGGCGCTCCGCACGGCCGGCGGGACATCGGTCGGGATCTGGTAGCCGGCCGGCAGGACACCGGGCGGGATCTCGCCCCAGTTCGTCCCGTCTTCACCCCCGGTGCCGCAGCCGCTCGGTGCGGCCGGCGCGGACGGACTGGGCGACGGGGTCGCGCCCGGCGAAGGGGTGGGCGCGGGAGTCGAACTCCCGGACAGCACCTGAGAGATGGCCTGCTGGAGGGCGGTCGCCAGCGGCTCCCACTTGGCGTAGGCGTCCGGGAATCCGGACCGCTGGACCTTCTGCGCGGCCACGGTGACCGGCAACTGCTCCCAGCCGGCAACCTCCAGCAGCGCCTTGTAGAACCGGGTTGATGCGTACACCGGGTCCTGGATCTGCTCGGCCGTGCCCCAGCCCTGCGACGGGCGCTGTTGGAACAGCCCCAGCGAATCCCTGTCCCCGTAGGCCAGGTTCCGCAGGGTCGACTCCTGCAGCGCGGTCGCCAGCGCGATGACCTGCCCGCGGGCGGACACGTTCATCGAGATGCCGGTCGCCACGATCGTCTTCGCGAAGGGGATCTGCACGGTCGGGTTGTCCAGCCCGGCGACCGGGCCGACCTGCCCGGTCGCGCCGTCCAGGATCTTCTTGACCTGGGCGGCGACGGCCGCGCTGTCCACAGGCTGTGGACTGGGGCCGGTGCAGGTGTCGGGCTTGGTGGAGTCGTTGGCGCTGACCGCCAGAGCGGGGAAGGCGATGGCGAACGGCGCCAGGAGGAGGGCGGCGAGACCGCCGCCGACCCACTTCTGCCAGCTCATCGCGCCCCCCGATCGTCACCTCCGGCCGGGACGGAGCGAGGGTTCGGCGGGCGGGGCTTGGGCATCCGCATCCGTGCGGTGAGGGCGAGCAAGGCGGGGGCTCCTGTCGGATCGGGGTGCGGGGTGGGGCGCCCGCTCCACCCGGAGTGCGGGCGGGCGGGCCGGCGAGAGCGGCAGCAAGCCGCGCTCGTAATCTCGAAAAAGGCATGGGTGTCCCCTGGAATGGGTGAGGTGGAATTCGCTTGCGGTGGCCGAAGGTATCGAATCGAGGGCTCGCGACCTAAAACGGTGCGGGTCCTGCGAACCGGGATATCCAGTCGGCACGTCCGGCGGACGCTAACGCCTTACCGGCTCGCGACCAAAAACGGGGAGATGGTCGGCGGCAGGCAGAAGGCGGTGTTCCGTCGGGACGCCCCACCGTAGAACCGGACCGGCTCGGAACCTAAAACGGGATATCCGGGCCGGGTGATCTCCGGGGGCGTGGCAGACGATAGGCGCAGTGCGACTCGCAACCTAAAACGATCTTCGAAAGAGCGGGCGGGGGTGCGTTTTAGGTTGCGAGCCGCACCTGGGCTAGGTTCCTGACGCAGCCGCAGCCCGAGGACTCCGGAGCCGCCTCGCCGGCCTCCCGCCACCAGCCGAAAGGCCAGGTCACTCCGCCGGTTGCGGCTGCCTTCCCCTTCCCCGACCAGGAGGTCAGTCCGCCCCTTGCCCTACGAAATCCACCAGGGCGACGCCCTCACCCGGCTCGCCGCGATCCCCGCGAACTCCATCGACGCCGTCATCACCGATCCGCCCTACAACTCGGGCGGACGCACCGCCCAGGAGCGGACCGGGCGAACGGCCCGCGCGAAGTACACCTCCGCCGACGCCGCCCACTCCCTCGCCGATTTCCCCGGCGAGAACAAGGACCAGAGGAGTTACACCTACTGGCTGAGCCAGCTCCTGGCCGAGTCCTACCGTGCGACCAAGAACGGCGGCGTCGCCCTCGTTTTCACGGATTGGCGCCAATTGGCCGCCACGAGTGACGCACTGCAGGCCGGCGGATGGATCTGGCGCGGCGCACTCGCCTGGTACAAGCCCGCTGCAAGGCCGCAAAAGGGCCGATTTACGCAGCATTGTGAATTCGTGCTGTGGGGCAGCAAGGGCCCCATCGACGGCGATGCCCACCCCGTCTACCTGCCCGGCCTGTACACCGCCTCCCAGCCGCGGGCGGGCCGCGTCCACATCACCCAGAAGCCCGTCTCGGTGATGCGGGAGCTGGTCAAGATCTGCCGCCCGGGCGGCACGGTGCTCGACGTCTGCGCGGGCAGCGGCAGCACCGGAGTCGCCGCCCTGCTGGAGGGCCGCAATTTCGTCGGCGTCGAGGTCACCCCGCACTACGCCGCCATCGCCGAGCAGCGCCTCGCGGAGACCGAACGGCAGATCGCCGAGGGTACGACCGACCCCGAGGCCGTGGACGCGGAGCCGGCCGAAGCCTGACCGCCGAAGGCCGGGCCGCCGCCCGTCCGGCGGCCCGGTCCCACCCCCTGCCTGAAGGAGACGACCTGTTCAAGAAGTACGGCGCCCCGTCGACCTACTGGGACGCCGCCGACATGCCGCCCGCCGGCCTCGACCGGGCGATGCAGCCCCTGCTCGACCTCGGCGCCCGCCTCACCCGCGCCGCGAAGAACACCATGGCCGTCACCCCCGACCACCGGGTCCACGTCGGCTACGTCTTCCCGCACTGGAGCTGGCCCTCCTGGCGGGTGCTCGTCCACGACGAACCGTTCGAGCAGCCGCTCTGGGGCGCCCACCTCAACCGGAACACGCCCATCCAGGTCGTGGCCGCGGTCACGACGACGCTCGCACGGCTCCACCAGGAGAACCACCCGCTGTTCGACTTCTGGGCCACCGCCGACCCGGCCACCGCCCTCGACGGCTTCGCCGACGCCGGATGGCAGAGGTCACCCGGACTGCGCGCCTACCCGTTCCACTACATGGCCGCCAACGGCGACAGGGCGACGGCCACCCACCACGACCGCTCCGGCCGCAGGCTCGATCCGTTCCAGTCGGGCCAGGACGGCTGCTGGGACATCGACGGCGTCAAGGACGGCCGGTTCTGGTCGATCTCGGTGAGCGAAGCGGCCCCCGCGCCGGTCCTGACCGCCCTGGTCGACGCGATCACCCGGGTGCACGACGCCCCCAACATCCTGCCCCCGGTGCTGTATCCACCCGGTAGCACCGGAGCACTGTCCGACACCGATGCCGCGAGCGAGCCCGCCCGGAAGGAGGCCCCCTGAGCAGCCCCGCCCCCGACCTCGAAGTGGTGGTCACCCCAGGCCACTTGGCCGGACCGGGCGACGCCGAGGCGGCCCTCGCGCACTTCCTCGAAACATCCCCCACCTGGGGCCGCTACAGCCCGGGGCAGGACACGACCGTCGCCCTGCACGAGTCCCTCCTCGCCGCGATCGAACTCGACCACGACACCACCACCGGGCCCCGCTGGAGCATCGCCGCGTACGCCTCGCCCGTCGGCGAGCGGACTTGGAGCGCCACCTTCTGCACCCGCACACCGGTGGAGATCGTGACTGCGGTGGCCGAGCGCCTCTCCCACGCCCTGTCCGCGACCTCCGAGGCCGTGCGCGGCGACCTGCTGTGGGGGCGCCGGTCGCTGGACAACACCATCGCGGCTGACCTGGAAGCCGCCGACGAGACGTGGCAGCGGGAGACCGCCCCCGTCCCCGGCGTCTACAGCCACACCCGCCCCGACGTCACCGCCGGCATCGCCGTCAACCACAACATCGGCGACATCCGCGGGATCGGGCCGACCGTCACCGTCTGGGGCGGCCCGCGTGGCTACCCCAGCGAGCGCTGGCACGCCGTCTTCACCGGCCACGCCCCCAACGCCCTCATCAGCGCCGCGCTCGACGAAGTCGTCAACCCCCTGCCGGCGCTTCGCCAGCGCCTCCAGATCCCCGCTGCCAACCGCACCCAGGTCCGCCTCGAACCGAGCCCGCGCCGCAACCTCCCACCCGGCAGCGGCCAGCGGCCCTCCCGCGAAGACCCGGGCGCAGCGCCACCCGAGCCCGAGCCCGAACCCGCCGGCCCCGGCCTACCCGACCCGAACGCGGTCATCATCCGACGCACCAGCGAGGGTGCGATCGTGGCGAGCGGCGGGAACGAGCACACGGCCTTCCTCCTCGGCACGACGGGCTTCGCGCCCACCCCCGGCAGCCCGAACCACTACACCCTGCCCACCGGCCGCCAGCAGTACGAGGAGAACGAGATCGCCACCGACGCGGCCCTCCTCCTCGCCACCGCCGGGTACGACGTCACCCTCGACCCCACCCTCGGCGTCCGTCCGTCGCCACCGCCCTTCGTTGCCGTCACCGGCGACCACCTGCCGAGCAACACCGCGGAACAGCTGGCCGAGCGCATCGACACCGTCACCACCCACCTGCTGCGGGCCACCGACCCGGCCGAGGCCCGCAGGGCGATCGGCGTCATCACCGGGGAGGGCGGCGTGCTGGACCGCAGCGCCCGGGCCCTGCGTGCGGCCGGTGGCTGGGCCCTCCACCACCGCGTCGGCGGAGACGCAGGTGAAGCGCTCCGACTGACGGCCGAGATCGTCGCCTCCGGCCGCGAGGTTGCCGACCACGCCGTCGGCCGCCTCGGCACCGACCGCTCACCGCGATCCGCAGCAGCCCGCACCCGCACCACACCGGTCGCCCAGACCGCCCTTCCGCCGGCCACCGGCCGGCCCGCCCACACCGAGGCGCCCGGTCGCGACGGCCCGACACCGAGGTCCCGCTGACCGCCCGCCGCAATGCCGGGTCGATCGCGTATCGCATGAACCCGCCTACCTGGAGCAGTAGTTGACCACGGCCAATCCCCACTGGGCCAAGCGGGCCCGAGACCGCCCCTGGCAGCAGGTCCGCATCACCCCGGCCCTGTACGCCGGCCCCACCCAGGACACCGAGCGCGCGATCCGACCGCTCACCGACGCCGGAGCCGTACGCCTCGACGACGGCCGCGGCAACCAACTGATCATCTCCACCGACGGCCGAATCCGGCTCGGATTCGAGCCGGGGAACGGCGAGGTGGTGTGGAAGGTCGCCGTTCATGAACGCCCCTTCCTCCCGCCGCTGTGGACCGTCGGCCTCACTGAGAACACACCGATCGAGGTCGTCCAGGCAATCACCACCGACCTGGCCGACCGGCTGCGCACCGGCAGGCGGCTCACCGGGGGCGCCGCCGACGACGAGTGGCGCACCCCCCTCCACACCCACGGGTGGACCCTCACCTGGGACGCCGCGACGGGCACCGAGACGGCGTGCTCCGAGTACAGCCCGCAGGACAGGATCGTCCTCAACACCCGGGCGTTCCTCGACCCGGAGGAGTGGGAGGAGGCCGGGCAGGACGCCTTCTGGAGCGTCGACATCGCCGGCGACTTCGACGGCTGGTCCGCTGCCGCCAGCATCTCCACGCCGGACCAGATCCTGCACGCCATGGTCAGCGCGATGCTCGCCCCCGCCGTCCGCGCCATCGGAGACCTTGACGACCTGGCCGTCGGCGCGGCGGTCATCGGCGCCGCAGAACTGACGGAGATCCCCTCCAATCCGACACCGCTGGACGTCCACCGCGCCCAGGCCGCCCGCCGGACCTCCTCGGCTCGCGCCGCCGCCGACTCCACCCGGATCGCCTGCTCGGCACCCGCGCCCTCGCCGCTGCCGGCAGCCGGGCCGGGGCCGCGCCCCCGCTGAACGCCGGGGCGCGGCAGCGCGGGGACCATCCAGCGGCCCCGCCGCCGAACCAGAACCCCTCCGCCCGCACCGCCACCGTCACCCACGGTCCCAGTTGCTGACAGCCCCGAGGAACCGCCATCCCCGAAACCACGATCGACGTCACCCCGGCCTACCTCGCCGGGGCCGGCTACAACAACCGCGTCTTCGACCGCCTCGTCCAGCAGGGCTGGGGCCGCAGCACCGACGACGACCTGGGCCAGGAGTTCGCCTGGAGCCCGAACCACCGCTTCCGCATCGCGGACGGCCAGCTCGACCCCGGCGCCGCCTGGCGGATCACTGCAGCACCCGAGCCCCTCGGCACGCCGACCTGGATGACCGGCTTCTCGACCGAGACACCGCCCGAGATCATCATGGCCGTCACCGACGAACTCGCCCGTACCGGGGACAGCATCGGCTGGACCGGCGAGTCACACCCCGCCCTCCGGCAGCCGACCGACCGGCGGGCCCTGATCCGCACCCTCGCCGACGCCGGCTGGCGCAGCACCTACCGCGGCGGTGTGCTCGACCTCGAAGCTCCCGACGAACTCGCCCGAGTCCAGGTCCGCCTGGACCCGCCCGGCGATCCGGACGACCTCATGGCCCACCCCCACCTGTACGTGGAGATCGGCCCGCGGGGCTCCGGCGGCTACCCGCCCTACTGGCAGGCGATGGTCACCACCAACGCTCCCGCGGTCGTCGTCGACGCCCTCGTACAGGCCCTCACCGATCCTGCTCCGCTGCGGCGCGACCGGGACCGGATGGACGAGGACCTGCTCGCCCACCTCGGCCATCGGGCCGTGGCCGGCCCCGTCAACGCCAGCCCGTACACCGAGAGGGACCTGCGCGAGGCGGCGGCCGAAGTGTGCGAGGAGGCCCTGGAGGAGGCCGAACACCTCGATCTGTTCCCTGGCTGGTACCTCATGGACCGGGTGATTCCCAGCAGCCGGACCGGCACCCCGACGACCTGGGGACAACTTCCTTCAGAGCAAAGGGTCCTGGCGTACCTGCTGGTGGAGGACATGGTCGTCGCGGCGGCGGCGAGTGCGCCGACGCTCTTCGACCTGGACCTGGGCGCCAACCTCGACCCGCGGACCGCGAGCCGAAAGTCGACGCCGCCCTTCAGCGCGAAGCTGAGCGAAATCGGCTTCACCCTGGGCGATTTGGAGGACGCTGCAACCTACGCCGCCGGGGCGCGGATCAACGCGGTGGATCTCAGTGCACTCGCCGAGGCGCTGCACGACCGACCGGTCGGCGACGGCACCAAGTGGACCTGGGGATCGCTGCCGGAAGCCCAGCACCAGCAGGCGCTCCACGAGATCGATCTCCTGCTTGCCGTGGCCGCCGAGCGCACTCCGGAGCTCTTCGCCCCGGATTTCAGGCCCGCGCCACTGGCCCTCGTCGCCCCGGCCTACCTCGCCGGCCCCGGCCACGACCGCACCTCCGCGGCCGAGCCCCTGACCGACCGGGGCTGGACCACTGAGAAGCAGGGCGATACCACGGTGTACACCAGCCCGTGCCGCCAGCTGCGCGCCCAGTCCACCACCGACCACACGGGGACGAGCTGGACCGCCTCCTTCAACTACCTGCCGAGCGGCGAGGAGGTTTGGCAGGTCACCGCTGACCCCCGCACCCCGCCGGAGATCGTGACCGCTCTGCACGCCGCGCTCGCCGCCAACCCGGGCGAGCTGGTCCGGCCAGCCAGGACCGCCGAGGACGGTCTCGTGCCGATCATCGCCGCAGGCTGGCACGACAACAGCACCCGCGAGCACCTGGTGTGGGACGAACCGGACATTGGAATGGCCAGCGTCTACCGCTGCACCGCCCCCGCCGGGCAGCTTTTCGTCGGTGAGAGCCGCGCCTGGCAGATCAGCGGCGGCAAGCTCCATCCGGGCGAAGTCGAGGGCTGGACCATCGAGATGTCGGAGAGTATCCCGGCCCCGCTCCTGGAAGCCGTCACGGCCGCGATGGCCGACCCCGCGCCCGTGGCTCGCCTCGGCCGTGACCTCACCTCCGAGCACCTGCAGTACCTCGACATCCGCCCCCTGGCCCCCCAGGCTCCAGCCGGCCCGTCCGCGCGGGCCCTGGCCGCCCGCACCCGCGTCGTCCTCTCGTCGCCGGTGCCGGCCACCAGCCGCTCGACCGCCGCCACCAACCCACCCGACCAGCATCGACAGCCCGCCCGCTGACCATCCCGCTCGACAGGAGTGCCCATCGCCGACACCGGCTTCGACGAATTGCTCGACCTGGACGGCCTGGCCCCGGCCACCACGGACGACGCGGCAGCGCAGTGCAACAGTGCTCTGGACGCGGCCGGCTACACCGTGATCTCCCAGCACCACGCCTACGGGCAGTCGGTGAACAACGGCGTGAGCAGCAGCTTCCTCGTGGTGCGCGACGACTTGGCCACCGCGGGCGTGCCCGGTGATCCGCACTACGTGGCTATCCGCGTCCAGCGGGACCAGGCCGCCGGGCTGTTCCACTTCGAACGCTCGCCCCACCCGCTGCCCGTCCTTGCCCAGCACTGGCTCATCCAGCGCGGCGCCGACATCACTGCCATCGCCGCCCTGAGCGGTCACCACAGCGTTCCGGCGAACGCGGAGACCACCGCGCTGGAGCACCGGATTCGCTCCAGCGGCAGCGGGCTCAGGAGCGACGCCTCGTACACCAGGAACCTGACCTGGGATCCGGGCTGGGAGCCGGGGGAGGCGTGGCGAGGGGACGAGCACCTCGTGCATGACTGGTACACCTGGGTGATCCTCGACGACCCCCTGGCCCCGCCCGGCAGCCCCGTCCGGGTGCTGTTCGAGGACGTCGACTACCCGGCCGGCACCTACACCCTCACCGAAGGCGCCTTCCCCGATCACGAATCCGCTGAGGAGTGGACCCGCGATCCCCGGCAGCCCCTGCCGCCCGCTCCCGCGGTCATGTCGGCCCTAGCCCGGCCCGCAGCCGCCACCGCCCGCTCCGCCGGCCTGCCGGGCCCGCCCGGCCCGGACCCGGCCCCGGCGCTGCCGGGGAACCACGCCCGGGGGCGGACTCCCGGCCGCTGATCATCACCCGCGCCAACACCGCCCAGCCCAAGGAGGCCCCGATCGCTGAACGACGCACGAAGGTGGTTCCCCGCCGGCTGGCCGGTCCCGGCGACCCCGCCGCGGTCTGGTCCGCCCTGACCCGGCGTGGCTGGCAGCCAGCCGACTGGCACCCGGAAGGAGCCGGACTGCTCTCCCCGGGCTACGACCTCGTCCTCGTGGCGGCCGAGCGTGAGGACCAGGCCGTCTGGAAGATCACCGCCCACCCCGGCACCCCGCTCAGCCCAGCGCGCTGGAGCGCCGAGCTGACCCGCAACACGCCCGCCGAGATCGTCGTGGACACCCTCACCCACCTCGACGGCCTGCGGGCTCGCGACCCCCATGCCGCCCTCGGAGGCCCCCACGACGTCCGCGACCTCTTCACCGCCGCCGAGCGGGCAGGCTGGGAGCTGGACATCGTCAACGGGCAAACCGCATACCTGGGTTCGCCCGACTTCGGCCCTGAGCGCATCGAGGTCTGGCACAACATCGACGGCGACTGGTACCCGTCGAACGTGCCCGGGACGCCTGCCACGGGCATCACCAGCGGCGGCCACCTCCACGAGAACGACGAGGCGGACATCTGGCGGGCGACGTTCTCCCGCCTGGCCCCGGCGCACCTCGTCACCGCCGTCCTGCAAGCCGCGTTGTCGCCGAAGCCCGTCAGCCGGCGCGAGAGCGAGATCCCAGCCCTCTACCGGGCCGCGGTCACGACGGCCACCACTTCGGCTCCGCCCGACAACCCCACGCCGTCGGACAGCCCGGCACCGGACCCGAGTGCCACCCGTGCGCCCATCGACTGGGACTTCACCAACGACGACCTCGGCAACCGCTCCTACCGCAGCCTGTGCCGCCGGGTGACCATCCAGGAGACGCCGGAAGACCACAACGACGTGGAACGGACCAGTCGTTGGATCATCAGCGCCAAGGGCGACGAGCGCACGAGCTGGGCCGGCAACCTACCCGACGTCAGCTGGACGGCCGCCCTCACCGCCCACACCCCGCCGACCGTTGTCGCCGCCGTCGCCGACGCGATCAAGGAGACCACCGACGAACTGGACACCCTTGAGGTCCGGGACGACTTCGAGAACAGCCCCGAACCCTCCTTCGTCGCCTACCGAACCTACGGCCCCGACCCCGTCCCGGGATCGCGCGACCCCGACCTCGCCCACGCCCGACTCCGTCTCCACGGCTGGGAGAAGACCGACCGGCCGAGGGCGGCGGCCAGCCGAAGCCCCGACGGCGAAGTCGAGTTGTGGTCGGTGTCCGCCACCGAGCCCAGCACCCTCGACGTCGTGCCGGCCCCCGCGAGCTGGACTCTCGACGGCGGCACCCCGCCGAACCTGTGGACCGCGACGTTCAGCCCGGCCACACCGACCACCCTCGTACTCGCCGCCGCACGCGAAGCAGCCCGCCTCGCCGAGCCCGGCCCAGCACCGCCCGGCTCCGCGCCGCGGCTCGGCCTGTCCGCCGGCCGTGTCCAGGCCGCCCGCACCAGGACGACCACCCCCGCGCCCGCGGCAGCACCCACCGAAGCCGCGAAGAGCGCCGCGCCGACCGGTCGCCGACGCGCCTGCTGACCTTCGCTCCCGAACGAGGAACCCTGAACCCCACCCATGCCACTGTCCTCACCTTCCTCGCCCCGCTGGCCGACGGTCTCGCCACCGGCCGCCAGGCCGTCGCCCGCCGGGGCGGCGTGCTGGTCACCGCCGAACTGGCCCAGGCCGGGATTCGGGACGACACGTACAACGGGATCCGGGTTCGAGCCGTCCTACTGGAGAGCGGCGCCGAACTGGGCACCAACAAGTTCGACTTCGACGCCTACGGCACCGTCCCCCGCCCCGGCTTCGTCCACACGCTCCACGACCTCGACCGTCTGCACCGCTCCGAAGAGCTCAACCCCGAACCTCTGCGCAGCGCGATCGGCCAATACCTGGCCGTCTACACGGACTCCCCGCCCAGCGCGCAACAGCCGCAGCAGCACCGCACCACACCGGTCGCCGCGCGTGCCGAGACCGTTCGGCCGGCACCGACATCGATACAGCCCGATCCCGAGTCCCAGGCGCGGGTCCTGGTCAGCCCGCTCTACCTGGCCGGCCCCGCCGGGCCACGCGACCTGGCCACGACGCCGCTGCTCGAAGACGACTGGAGCGTTCAGACCGACAGGGCGGAGACCACCTACACCAGCCCGTCCGCTCTCCATCACGTCGTCGCCACCCCGGAATCCGCCATCTGGGCCTGGACCGTCACCGGGCTGCACCACGGCGGCGGCCCCCCGGCGTGGCGGGCAGCGGCCGACGCGAAGACCCCGCCCGAGATCATCGCCGCACTGCACACCGCCGTCACGTCACTGGTCGACCCCGGTAGCCCCAGCCGACAACTCCGCTCCACCACAGCCGGCCTGGAGCCGTTGATCGAGGCCGGATGGAACCGACTCCCCAACCTCCCCCACGAGATCATCTACGTCGCGCCCGAGCACGGGCTCGGCCGCGTCGCTCGCTCGTTGCCTGCCCCCCACCACGCCTGGAGGAACCCCGACTGGTCCATCAACGGGGGCCGACTCAACCTCGGCCCCCGGGCAGGCTGGCACATGACCATGTCCGCCGGCATCCCCACGCAGCTGCTCACCGCCGTCACCGCGGCATTGGTGGACCGCACCCCCGTCGAACGCCCACTGCACAGCCTCGCCGACGAACACCTCCCCTACCTCGACGTCACCACGGTGCAATCCGCCCCACCGGCTGCGACCAGCCGCGCCGACGCGGCACGCACCAGGACAACCACTCCCGCACCCGCGGCAGCACCCGCCGGAGCAGCGAAGACCGCCGACCCGAGCGGTCACCGCCGCGCCCGCTGACCACCCTGCACCGCTGACGGAACCCGCGCGCCTGGCCAGATTCCGCCACCGGAGCGGCACCGCCGCCGGCCACCGCCTCCGATCGAACGAGGAAACCCTGACCAGTACGAACGCCGACCTGCACACGATCAAACGGATCGCCCGCGCAGCCCATCACCCGCCAGCGCAGCGCATCATGATCCGCGGCCTCCTCGACAGCCCCGGCGGATACAGCGCCCTCGCCGTCGCGGTGACCCGCGGTGAACTCCGTGACGCCGCGCTCGCCGCCGTCCGCACGCTCGTCGAGCACGAGATCGACGCAGGCCGGCCCTGGCCTGCCGAAGCGGCACGGTGGCTCAGCCGCGCCAACGCGGACTGGCAGACCAGTGCAGCCCTGGCCAACCATCTCTCGTGGTACGCGCGTAGCCGGCGCAACAGCGCCCTCGCCCACATCACCGGCACCGACCACCTCGCCCAGCCCGGAACCGACCGCATCCACGCCCAGGCGCTCCGGCACATCCACCTCGTCGGCCTGCGTTTCGACTTCCGGTGCCGCAGCATCCAGCAGCTCCTCGGCCAGACCCCGGAGCGCGAGCGTACGCGCTGGGATCCGTATACCCGCGCCCTCGCCGCGTTCGCCCTTCTCGGAAGCTCCGCTCCCGACGCCCTCGAAGCAATGGACCGCAGCCTCGCCGAGGCCGGCGACAACCCCCAGGTCTGCCACGCCCTGCTCCACGGACTCTGGCTCGGCGACGCGCTGCCCGACCAGGCCGAGCGGCTCCTCGAGCTGGCCGTATGGCCCACCTTCGAGGACGGCGACCCGATCATGCTCTTCCGCACCGCCACCGCCTGGCGGAGCCTCGGGCGCCGAGCGGAAGCCCTGGCCGCGATCGACAGCGCCCTCGAAGCCCTGGGCCCGAACCAGCCCGAAGTGCACGCCGACCTTGTCCGTGAACGCGCGCTGATCACCTCGCTGGCCCGAGAACCGCAGCACGACTGCGAACACTGACCCCACTCGACTTCGGCCTGCGCCCGGAGTCGCCACCCCTTGACGCGGAGGACCACCATCGAACAGCCGAACCCCCAGGATCGTCAGCCCGCCGCCCCTCACCCAAGCCTTGCCGGAGGTGAGGAAGGCCGGACGTACCAGCGAGACCTGAGCCGCTGGGCCGCCCGCCGGCACCACATCAAGCAGGCCCTCAACTCGCCCCCCGCCGGGCAGACGAGCGAACCGCCCGCCACCGCACCACCATCCCGCCCCCGCCGCCACTGACCGCCGCCCGCACCCGCCCGGCTGACCACTGAACACCAGAGTCAGCACCCAGACCCAGCCCTCCGTTGAGCGGGCCGAACAATGGCGATGGGCCGTACCCCGGAAGGGGGGTACGGCCCATCGCCATTGCTGGGCTACGCTGCAGCGGCGTAGCTCGTCCGCAGTAGCGCCATCGACCGGTCGAAATCCTCCACCGAGCCGATCCGGACCTCCAGCTCGCCCGTCCCGAGGTGCCCGATTCTCCGGACGTCCCGGGTCCAACCCGGGACCAACTGGACCGTCGTCGGGTCGACGCGTAGGAAGACGACCAGAGCCTGCGCCTGCGCCAGCACCCGGACGCAGGCGAAGTTCCGCCGCCGGCGGTAGGCAACGTAGTGCTGCAGCGACACCGCGTGGCCCTCGCCCAGGTCGAGCAGGCGCGAGTCGAGCTCCTCGTACAGCCCTCGGATCTCGCCGCTGGCCTGCGCGAGCACGTCGGTGACCGTCCGACGGTTGGCCGAGACCGGCCGCGCAAGCTCCGAACGCCGTCCCGACAAGGTGCCGCACCCGCCGGCGACCGACGCCGCCAACTCCAGCGTCACCAGGTCGTCCCCGTAACGCCGGTAGACCACCATGTCGATCCGGTGGTGGGACATCCCGGCCGCCACGAGGTCGTACCGGCTGAAGTCCGCCGCGATGCACACCACCCGCGGGTTGCTCCAGTCCACCTGCTCAGCGGCCTCGGCACCGAGCCGCTGCTCGACGAGCGCCTCGAACTCGGCGCGGTTCTCCACCAGCCACGAGAGGTAGAACAGCCCCTGCGCGAGGACCGACTCGCTGCGCTGGCGCTTGTACTCGATCAGCACCGGGCTGCCGTCCTCGTCCAGACCGAGGCTGTCGATCCGACCCCGGTGCACCGGGCCGGTGGAGTACTCGCTCGCCAGGAAGCGGACGCCGCCCAGCATCTCTTCCATGTTCGCCTCGACGAGAGCCTGGAGGTGACGCTCCAGTTCCACGGTGTCACCCTCGACACGACGAACATCCCCATCAGAAACGCGGAACACCTGCAGACCCGCCACGTACCCCCCAGCACACCATCCGCCGGACCGCCCGGGGATGAGCCGGACAAACTACATGCCGGAAGCAGGACAATCTAGTGCTTGTTGCGTTTATCGCACTTTGCTCCGGCGGGGAATAGAGGGGATCGCCGGTGAGCCGATGTTCTCGGCGTGGCAGCTCTACTGGGGCAGTTGCGGTACCGGCATCCCTGTGGCTGTCCCGATTCCGGTGAGGACCATGTTCTGAGCCATCGGGTTCGTCGCCACGCTCTGGACCACCGAGCCCACGCGCTGCAGGAAGGTGCGGACGCGGCCCTGGTCGGGGTTCCCCGTCGCGGCCTCGGCCTCCAGCGCCGCGACGTCGCCTTCAATCGCGACCTGGTGCTCTTCGGGAAGTCCGAGCATCGGGATGCTGAAGCGGATCATGTTGACGAGGGTGGCAAGGTCCTCGCTGCTGACGCCGTTGGCGGAGGAGTTGCTGGACTGGTGGTTGTTGTTGCCGAACGCGACGTTGTTGTTGTCGCCGGTGAGCTGGAACGTGGGAGGCTGAGAGCGCTGTCCGTCCAAGTACGTCCTCACTGTCTGGCGGGACCGCGCGCAGTCCTCGCCGTCAGGGGTCAGGTGCAGGCGGATCCCGTCCGGCGGCCCGGAGAACTGCACCGGGCCGGCCAGGAGACCGCGTCCTTCAAGGTAGCGCACGGCGGCAGACACCTCGTCCCACGTGACCTCCGTGCCGCAGAACCACCAATCCGGTGACGCTGGAAGGCTCTGGATCGACGCCCCAGGCCCAGGACGGTGCTGGTTGTACGCCCAGCGCACCAGCGCGTCGTGAAGGTGGTGCTCGCGCTCCGCCCGGTCCTGAGACCGGCGCCGCAGGTTCATTGCCTTCGTCCGGCCGATGGTGGTCAGCATGACGATGTTCGGGTGGCCGTTCGCCCGGACCTGCAGAGCGTCGACCTCGCGCCGGTCCACCAGCATCCGAAGAACCGACCAGCCGGATTCATCGCGGGCGTGCGCCTCGGGAACGAATCCATCCGGTGACAGCGCCTGGCCGACTTGCCCACCGGAGCGGTCCAGAAGCTCAAGGAGCATCAGGTCAGCCGCAACCTCGGCCAGTTCCTCCGGGATCGGCGCCGTGATCCTCAGCTGTCGCGGGTCGGATGAACTCGGCGGCGCCGAGGCTGCGAGCTCGATGGGGGTCTCGTGAGCCTGCGTCCACGGCATGGCGTGCTCGCCGATGAGCCTGGCCGTCACCTCGACGTAGCCCTCCAACGTGGTGACTCCCCGGTATCGCCCCAGGTCGCGGCTCAGGCCCCACCACCGGCCGCCGTTCGGCAGCTCGCCGGTGGAGTTACGGGTCACCGGCTCGTTGCTCATCAGCTCGGGCAGTCGGGCCATCCACCGGCTCAGTGGCTCGTGATCCCGTCGTGGAGCCAGCTCGGCTCGGACGTCCGTCGCGGTGATCCGGAACTCCTCCACCTCGTCCGGCGAGATCGGACGGCTGTGCCTGGCTGCGACCAGAACGGCGAGGGTGTCAAGGAAGGGGGCAGCAGAATGGGGCTGAAGCTCAGGCACGTGGAGGGCACCAGCCAGGGTCACCGCGACCCGGTCGTTCCGGGAGATGTTGACCCCGTCGTGATTGACCAGCCCGTACCAAGGTCCGGGTCGGTCGGCGCCGAGCCGGGGAAGCGAGCGGAGTAGGCCAGGAGCATCAAGGCCCCGACGGTCGAGCACCGTGTCCACCCACTGCCATGTCGGCCACTCGCCGCTGCTCAGGTACTGGTGGGCCATCGTGGTCAGCAACAGCGCCTGGTCACGGGACAAGTCGGAGGTCAGCGGGGCACTGGCGGCTGAGCGCATGGGTTGGGGCCTCCGAGAGTGAACTGGGCGCGAGCCGCATTCTGGCAGACCGCCCCGAAGGCGTGCGGGGAGAAGTGGGTGGTCCCCGGCCGCCAGCGGGCGAACTCGCCACGGCACCTCATGAGACCCCTGCGCTCCGATAGGCCCGCACCGTGCCCTGCTCGGAAGGGGCTGGCGGCTCTGGGGCAGACGACCTGCTTGCGGCCAGGGTTGTGGGGATCGCGCAACCCGGAGCATGCGAGGCGCGGTGCTGGCGAACCTCGGGTTGACCCTGGGGGTGCGACATGGCGCGTGCCGCGAATTTCCAGGAACCCGGGGAAATGCGAGACGAGAGGACGACTGGTTGGAATTTCCCAGGCGCTATTCGGCCGTGGAGAGTTGATTATACGTGGCTCTGGCGAGCGCCCCGCCGGGCACATATCTGGATAACCCCTTGGGATCGCTGGATCCGCGACCGGAGTGGCGCTATCCTGGACGCATGAACGCTCCTCGACCCCTCCGGCAGGCCCCTGACCTGGGGACCAGCTGGGGACCACACGTCGTGCGCGCTACCGCACGAGGTGCACGAGACCTGCTCATCTGCACACGCACGACGTGTGTGTGCGCGCATTTCGAGCGGTCTGGGGGTCAAGGGGTCGCAGGTTCAAATCCTGTCGTCCCGACTTGCTTAACTGCAGGTCGTAGGCCGTTTCCGCTTCTGGCGGGAGCGGCCTTTTTGATGTTCTGTCGGATGGTGGTCGCAGTGTGGTCTCCGGGCCACATCGGCCAAGCGGTGGTCGGTTCGAGCTCTTGTGGCGCCTGATGGGTTGCCAGGCGGTGGTGGGGGCGCGGGTTCTGGTGCCACGGGCGGTGGGCTCGGCAGGCGGGTTCGCCGAGAACCGCGCGGTCAGCGGCGTTGAGAGTCCAGGCGATGGCGTCGACGGCCGCCCGCTCTGCGAGACGGGTGAGTTCGGCGTAGACGTTCGCGGTGGTCGACAGGGTGCGGTGGCGCAGGGTCTTGGAGACGACCGGGAGCGGGACGCCTGCTGCCATGGCGAAGCTGGCGGCGAGGTGGCGCAGGTCGTGCAGGGCGATGCGGGGGACGCCGGCCTTGTCGCAGAGCAGGTGGAAGCGGTCGAGGACCGTCTTGGGGTGCAGCGGGCGGCCGTGGCGGTGGAAGACGAAGCCGCCGGCAGGGGTGATCTGGCCGAAGGCACGTGAGTCGGCGCGGTCGTCCAAGGCATCGGCGATACGGTCGGACAGTGCGACCCAGGCGCGGCTGCCCTTGGTCTTCGGTGCCGTGAGAAGGAGCTGGTTGTTGTCGATCGCGGAGAGCGTCGCACGGACGAACAGGGTGCGCTCTGGCAGGTGGACGTCGTCCCACCGCAGTCCGAGAACCTCTCCCTTGCGCATGCCGGTGCCGATCATCAGCTCGGCGAGATCGGCGTAGAGGGGGTCGGTGACGTGAGTGAAGCGCAGGAAGCGGGCCGCTTGCTCCTCGGTCCACAGGTGCCGCTCGACCGCGGCCGGCCTGGAGAGCAGCGGGGGCTTGGCGGGGTTGCGCGGGAGGCGGTCGCTGGTGACAGCGCTGCTGAGGGCACTGGAGAGGGTGGCCATGATGCGGTGGACGGTGACCCTGCCGCGGCCGCGTTGCAGCTGGGCGGTGACGAACGCGGCCAGGTGCTGGCGGGTGAGGTCGTCGAGGGGGATGGCGCCGAGGGCGGGGATGAGGTCCTTGGCGATGTAGTCGCGGTAGCGGGCGATGGTGGTGGGCTTGAGGTGGAGGGCTTTCTCGGCGAGCCAGTTGGTGAGGTAGTCGGCGGTGCTCTGCCTCGGGTCGGTGATGACGCCGAGGGGCACGGACTCGTTGAAGCGCCGCAGTGCGATGCGTGCGTTGAGTTCGTCGGGGAAGCCGGCGCGGCGAATGGTGTGGCGGTGGCCGTCGGTGGAGGGTGCGTCGACGGCGAAGGCCCAGCTGCCGTGGTCTGGGTCGGCGGCGAGGAGAGGACAGCGGGTGCCGAGCTGGTGGCGGTGGTTGTCGCGGCAGCCACAGCGCTGGTAGATCCGACCACGGTCGGTTGAGGAGCGCATCCTGATCACCTCCGGAGACTGAGCATGTCCGGTCTCCAGTCTCCCGTCCCTGGTCCGCGACCACCACGCGACCACCAGGATCGCTCAAGGGCTCTGACCAGGTGTTTTCCCTTGGCGGGCCGAAGGTTGAGCACCGTGCACCACTTGCGGTCACTGATCCTCACGATTTCCGGCGGAGGACATCCCACATCGGCGATAATGATCACCTGCCGAACACGTCTCCGAGCCCACAGTCACTGGCCGATGGGAGAATGACGCGAGTTCGGGTGTGCTGCATCGATGGAGGAGTCCGGCACGTGGCGACGACCACCACTGAAGACCAGCGCGACATCGAGGAGCGCACCGGACGACCGGAAGCGCTGCCGCCCGTGCCGGAGCCTGGCCAGGTGGTTAAGGTCCGCGGCTCCACATGGGCTGTGTCGGACGTCCGACAGCAGGGCCTGCCGAGAAGCCCCGCTGACGAGGGAACACCCCGCCTCGCGCACGTGGTGAGCCTTCAGTCGCTGGATGAGGACCGGCTCGGCGAAGAACTGGCGGTCGTCTGGGAGCTGGAGGTCGGGCACACGCTGCAGCCGGACCAGGGTCTGCCGGAGACCGTTCGGCCGGAGGGCTTTGACGACCCGAAGAAGCTGGCCGCATTCGTGGATGCGGTGCGGTGGGGTGCGGTGACCTCGGCGGACGCCAACTCCTTCCAGGCGCCGTTTCGTAGTGGTGCGAACGTCGAGGCGTACCAGTTGGAGCCTCTGCGCCGGGCGCTGAAGTCGTCGCGGACGAACCTGTTGCTGGCTGACGACGTGGGCCTGGGCAAGACCATCGAGGCGGGCCTGGTGGTGCAGGAGCTGCTGTTGCGCCACCGGGCCCGCACGGTGGTCATCGTCTGTCCCCCGAGCCTGTCGCTGAAGTGGCAGGACGAGATGCGGGAGAAGTTCGGCCTGGACTTCGTGATCGTCAACAGTGAGCTGATGGCGAAGGTCCGTCGCAGTCACGGGTTGAACGCCAACCCTTTCCGGCTGTTCCCGCGCGTGATCGTGAGTATGGCGTGGCTGCCGTCGCTTCGGGCCCAGCGGCTGCTGCGTGATGTCCTGGCGGACACGCGAAACGCGTCCTCGGCCCGCCGTTTCGCGTTCGATGTGCTGGTGGTCGACGAGGCGCACCACGTGGCGCCGGCCAGCCCGACGTCGGCCCCGGGCCAGCGCGGCTATGCGGTGGACAGCCACCGCACGACGACGACGAAGAAGCTGGCAGAGGCGTGCGAGCACCGGTTGTTCTTGAGCGCCACGCCGCACAACGGCTATTCGGAGTCCTTCACTGCCCTGCTGGAGATGATCGACGGCCGCCGGTTCTCCCGCGGCGCGAGCATCGATAAGAAGGCGCTCGACGAGGTCAAGGTCCGGCGGGTGAAGACTGAGCTGCCGGACAAGGGCTTCCGGCCGCGCAAGATCGCTACGATCCCGTTCACGCCCAGCGATGACGAGCAGGAGCAGTTCGACCGGCTGGTGCGGCTGCTCACGGAAACAGCTCGCGCGCGCGGTCGGGGCAAGGGCGGCGACATTGTCTCGATGCTGCTGAAGAAGCGGTTCCTGTCCAGCCCGTGGTCGTTCGCCCGGACGCTGGAGTTGTACCAGGGCGCGGCGGACGGCGGCCGACAGCTGGAGTTGGACGAGGACGACTACTACGTCGAGGTCCTCGGCAGCGGGCAGTCGGACGAGGAGGAAGGCGCGGCGGAGCACCCTGAGTTCACCGCACTGCGGCACTCCAAGGGCCCCGGCCCGCTGCCCGCCGGCCTCGAAGACGAAGCCACGTCGCTGGTGGAGTGGGGGCTACGCTACGAACACAAGCCGGACTCCCGACTGGAGGCCCTGCTCACCTTCCTAGACGGAATCTGCCGCTCGGACGGACGGACCTGGTCGAACGAGCGAGTCGTGGTGTTCACCGAGTACGCCGCCACCCTGGACTGGATCGCGGGGGTCCTGCGTCAGCGCGGTTACGGCGACGTGCTGGAGATGATCCAGGGCTCGACCCCGATCGAGGAGCGCGAGTTGATCCGTGCCCGGTTCACGGAGCGGCCGGACAAGCACCCAGTGCGGGTGCTGCTCGCCACCGACTCTGCCGGAGAGGGCATCGACCTGCAGGCGTACTGCCACCGCCTGGTGAACTTCGACATCCCGTTTAACCCCTCGCGCCTGGAACAACGCATCGGCCGGATCGACCGGTACGGTCAGACCGAAAGCCCGGAGATCTACCACTTCCAGCCCGTCACCTCCTCCTCGACCTACGCGGCCGACATGGAGTTCATGGGGATCATCGCGCGGAAGGTCAGCACCGCGACCAAGGACCTGGGCAAGGTCAACCAGGTCATCGACGCCGAGGTACAGGGGCATTTCAGCCCAGCGGGTACTCCCCGCAAGGCACGTCCGAACGCGTCCGCCGACGCTGACCAGGCCGAGATCGAGAGCCTGCGTGGCAGCATCGAGCTGAACCGCGAACTCACCGAGCTGTCCCGGACCTACGACGAGCGCAAGGCGCTCATGCACCTCACGCCCGCGAACGCGCGCCGTGTCGTGGACGCCGCCCTCCTCCTGGACGCCCAGCCGCCGCTGGTGGAGATCGGTGATGAGGACACCGACGTGCAGGTGTTTCAGGTGCCGAGGCTCGGTCGCTCCTGGCAGCCGGCTCTGCGCGGTCTCGACACGCGTCTGGCGCCGGGCGTTCCGCGCCCGGTCACCTTCGACGACGAGGCGGCACGGGGGCGCACCGACCTTGTGCACATCCACCTGGGCCACGCGCTCATGCAGCGCGCCACGCGTACCCTGCGCAGCGCCCTGTTCAGCGTCGATGCGCCGGTCAACCGGGTCACCGCCGTCGTCACCAACGGACTTCCCGAGTCCTGTGTCGCCGCCGTTTCCAGGCTCGTCCTGGTCGGCCGAGGCGGCTTGCGCCTGCACGAGGAGGTCTTCCTCACCGGTATCCGGCTGCGTGGGCAGGCGCTGGCCGAATCCAAGGTCGAACAGGCCCTCGATGAAGCCCTCGACTCAGCTGACCTCCAGCTGGCCGACAGGGAGGTGCTCACCCACCTTGCCGCCCTGTGGAACGAGGACGGAGCCCGGCTGCGCGACCGGCTTCTGAACGCGATGGATCGCAAGAGCACCGCTCGCCAGGCGAAGGTCACCGAAGCGCTCACACGGCGCCGCGACACCGACATCGCCCGCGCCCACGAGATCTTCGGCGCCTTCCGTATCAACCTGCGCGAGTCCCGCGACCTGCTGGAGCTGGCCATCCGGTCGGAGGAGGAAGACGTCCTGTTCAGCGACGACCAGCAGAAGCAGCGCCGCCGAGACCTCCACAACATGAACGAACGTCTGGCCAGCCTGGACGACGAGGAGGCCCGCGAGGTTGCCTCAATCCGGGAGCGCTACAGCGACATCCGCCCGTACGTGTCGGCCGCGGCCGTCGTGTTCGCCCTGACCCCCGAAGACGCGAAGAACGGAAGCGTTCAGGCATGAGCCGCAAGCACGCCCCGACCACTGCCGACCTGCACCGTGCCTGGCTCGAACTGGTCGACGCCGACGGACCGTTCCTTGCCGTTCCGGTCCTCGAGCGGGTCTGGCCCCAGGGCATCCCACAGCCTGACGCCCGCGCCCTCGCGGCCATCAAGGACGCCAAACCCGCCTTCGAGAAGGCTTGGGAGCGTTGGGACTCCCACCGCGACGACGAGAAAGCCCTCGCCCTCTACCGCGAGGCCCGCGACACCTGGGTCGACCTCGTCCTGCGCCAAGGGCTGCGCTGGGCCGCCTCGTACACGTCCGTAGCGCCGGCCGCAGCCGAGGTCCGCTCGCCCGACCATGCCGTGACCGTCCGAGCCGACGGAGCCCTCCTCCAGGGTGAGACAACCGGTGCACTCGTCCTGGTCACCGACCCCGTCGACTCCCTGCGCGACCCACTCGCCGACGGATGGTCCGACAGCCCCGTCGACCGCATGGAACACCTCCTGCGGGCCTCCGGCGTCACCATCGGCGTGGTCACCGACGGCCGCTGGTGGGCCATCGTCAGCGCCCGGGAGAAGACCATGGTCGCCTCCGGCATCGTCGACGCCCAGACCTGGATCGAAGAGCCCGCCACCCGCAACGCCTTCATCGAGCTCCTCCAGCGCCGCCGCCTCATCGGCGGAAAGCCGCAGGACCGGCTCACCGAACTGTTCGGCGAGTCCGTCACCGCCGCCGAGAAGATCACCAACGCCCTCGGCACCCAGGTCCGCCGCGCCGTCGAGCTTATCGTCCAGGCCCTCTCCGAAGCCGGACTGGAAGCCGTACAACGCAGCGAACCCGACCCCCTCCCCGAACAGCGCGGCGAGGTCTACGAAGCCGCCGTCACCGTCATGATGCGCGTCGTCTTCCTCCTCTTCGCCGAGGAACGCGGACTGCTCCCCGAGAACCAGCTCTTCGCCATGGGCTACGGCATCAGCGACGAACTCGACCGCCTCGACAAGCGCCAGCAGGACGAAGGCGACCAGGCCCTCGACGCCACCTCCCTCACCTGGCACCGCCTCCTCGCCACCTCCCAGGCCCTCTACCGAGGAGCCACCTTCGAAGACCTGCGCCTGCCCGAATACGGTGGCTCCCTCTTCGACCCGGCGCGTTTCCCCTTCCTCACCGCTCGCGGCTCCCACAGCGCCCTGGCCATCACGGTCAGCGACCGCGTGATGCTCGAAGTCCTGCGCGCCGTCCAGATCGCGCAGCTGCGCGGCGAGCCCGCCCGCCGGATCTCCTTCCGCGAGATCGACGTCGAACAGATCGGCTACATCTACGAGGGCCTGCTCGGCTACTCCTGCGAGAACACGGACGAGATCACCCTCGGCCTGACCGGCACTCCCGGCTTCGAGCCGGAAATCCCCCTCGAAACCCTCGAACACCTCGCTCAGACCAACCGCAGCGAAACCGCCCTCGCCGACGCGATCCTCGCCTGGGCCAAGCAGTACCAGCCCGCCGCGAAACCGCCCACCAAGGCTGCCCTCACGAAGGCCCTCAAGGCCGGCGACACACTCATCGACGACGCCGAGACCGCCCTGCACGACCTCACCGGCAATGAGGAACTGCGCGAGCGGCTACGTCCCTTCCTCGGCATCATCCGCCGTGACCTGCGCAACCGGCCCCTCGTTGTCGAGCCCGGCGGCGTTCTGCTCGTGGAGACTCCGTCGCGTGCCTCGGCCGGCGCACACTACACACCGCGCTCGCTGGCCGAGGAAGTCGTCCGTCACGCCCTCGAACCGCTGGTCTACTCGCCCGGCCCGCACCAGAGCGCCGACCAGGACGACTGGCAGCCGATCTCCTCCGACCAGATCCTCGACCTCAAGATCGCCGACATCGCGTGCGGCTCCGGCGCCTTCCTCGTCGCCGCTGCCCGCTATCTCGCCGCCCGGCTCGTGGAGGCGTGGCGCAGGGAAAAGGCCGTCTACGGCATGACGGCGCACGAACTCCACGTCCACGCCATAAGGACAGTCGTCGCTACCTGCCTGTACGGCGCGGACATCAACATCATGGCTGTGGAGATGTGCAAGCTCTCCCTGTGGCTCGTCTCGCTCGACCCCAAGCTGCCGTTCTCCTTCGTCGACGACAAGGTCCTACACGGCAACGCGCTGATCGGCCTGACGGACCCACGCCAGCTCCGCGACCTCCACATCGACCCGGCAGCAGCCGGCCAGCAGATCAGCATGTTCAACATCGACGTCGACGCCACCTTGGACCGTGCTGCCCGCCTACGCCGCCAGCTCGCCACCGAGGTCAACGAGCAGGACCCGCAGCGCTCAGCAGCGACCAAGCGGCGCCAGTGGGCGGAGTACCAGAAGATCACCGGGGAGCTGGCCGACGTCGCGGACGCGGTAGTCGCCGCCGGGCTGAAGTGGGGCGGCAAGCCTGGAAAGCAACTGAAGGCGGCGTACGAGAACCTCCGCGTTGCCGTCGAACTCGCCTACCCTGTGGGCGGTGGCGAGAAGGATCGGGCGATGCTCGACGGCATCCTGGAAGCAGGACTCACACCGACCGTTCCGACCGATTACGAGCGATGGAAGCCGCTCCACTGGGTCCTCGCCGTACCTGACGTGATGGGACGCGGTGGCTTCGACGCCATCATCGGCAACCCGCCGTTCCTGGGCGGGCAGAAGCTCACGGGGACGATGGGCACCAACGTCCGTGACTGGTACGTCAACGCCCTCGCGGACGGGAAGAAGGGGAGTGCCGACCTCGTCGCATACTTCTTCCTGCGCGCCTACGAACTTCTCTCACCACGAGGCGGACTGGGCCTAATCGCGACCAATACCGTCGCGCAGGGGGACACCCGGCAAGTCGGCCTCGACCAACTTGCCGAGCGAGGCCTCACCATCACACGGGCCATCCAGAGCCGCTCTTGGCCAGCCGCCAGTGCCAATCTGGAGTACGCGGCGGTGTGGGGTACCCGAGATGCGGTCGCGAGAGAAGTGCCCCGTGTCGCGGACGACATCAAGGTGGCGCGGATCTCCACGCTCCTGGAGCCGGGCGGCAGAGTGGAAGGTGATCCTGCGCGGCTGGTGGAGAACGCCGGGACGGCCTTCATCGGCTGCTACGTGCTGGGCATGGGGTTCGTCCTAGAGGCGGATGAGGCTGCCGCCTGGATCGAGGCCAACCCGCGCAACAAGGAGGTGCTGTTCCCGTACCTCAATGGCGAGGACCTCAACTCTCGCCCGGACAGCTCCCCTTCGCGCTGGGTCATCGACTTCAATGACCGCTCAGAGCAAGCGGCAGAGGAGTACGAACTTCCCTACGGGCGAGTGCTTGAGCGAGTAAAGCCGGAGCGGGCGAGGAACAACCGAAAGGTCTACCGGGACTTCTGGTGGCAGTTTTGCGAGAAGCGACCTGCCATGAGGCGGGCGATTGCTGAGCGGAACGAGATTCTCGTCCTCACGCGCGTCAGCAAGACGGTCATGCCACTCAGGATCAGGACAGAGGCTGTCACGAGCGAGGCTGTAGTAGTCTTTGCCACCGAGTCGTATGCCGATCAGGCGGTTTTGTCATCATCATTGCATCAGGCCTGGGCGGTTAAGTACGGGTCGGGATTGCGAAACGACCCGCGGTACGCGCCGTCGGATGTTTTCCTCACCTTTCCTCGCCCTCGACGCAGCGAAGGAATTTCCGATGCTGGCCGCCTCCTTGATGTCGAGCGTCGCGAGATCATGCTGCGCCGAAATCTTGGATTGACTAAGCTCTATAATTTGGTCAATGATCCTGGCGTTGCCAATTCTGTTGACTCTGATATCGCCCGGCTCCGCCAGATTCATGTCGAACTCGACGAAGCGGTTATGGCCGCCTACGACTGGGATGACGTCCCGCTCGACCATGGCTTCCACACCTACCGGCAGATGGAGCGCTGGACGATGAGCCCAGCGGCCCGTGTAGAGATCCTGGACCGGCTGCTGGAGGAGAACCACCGTCGTGCCGCCGCACAGGGCGATGTCGTACCCCTGGGCGATGATGGCGACGCCGAGGAAGGGGATGACGAGTGACCACGCGATCCGCCCAGCAGCCTGCTGCTTCGCAGGAGCAGGAGTACCGCCTTCACCTCGCGCCGGACGGGCGTTCCTGGACGGTGCGGGAGAACCTGGCCGATGTCCTGGAGCGTGAACTCCTGGGGCCGGCGGGTGGGCCCGAGGAGATCCTCGAAGGTGTTCCGGACTCGGCGTACCTGGTGGGCCGCATCGCCCCCGTCCGTCTCACTACGAGCAAGGACGACCCCACCCAAGCCGACTCCGACGACGCAGCGACCGACGTCGGTGACGCCGTGGACGCGGCCGAGAGCCGCGGCGTGCCCGTCACCGCCGTGGACGAGAGCAGCGCTGGCGCGGACGAGGACGAGGTCGAGGACCAGCCGCAGAAGCGCGGGCTGATGATCCCGGCGTCGATGGGGCTGCGCTGTCAGATCCCTGACGACCTGGACGAGTTCACGGTCGCCACGTCATGGGGCACGTACGAGCCGGTGAAGGAGAAGCACGCCGAGGGCGAGCAGAGCGCTTCCCGTCTTCGCCGCTACCAGCGCAAGCCTCACCAGCACACCACGCCGATCAAGGTCGCCGACCTCTCGCCCACCAGTACGACGCCCTTCGCGCTGGAGGACAAGGTCATGCTGCGGGTGGACCGCTACGACGACACCGAGCGTGGCTGCCGCCTGATCGAGATCGCGCTGTGCAACGACTTGGAGACCCCGCGCAAGATCCCGGTGGAGGCGTGGCTCTACCAGACCGAGCTGTCGGTCACCGCCCCCGATGGTGCAGGGGTGTTCCTGCCGGTGAACGACGCGCTGACGGATACCCGCGAGGAGCCGGACGACGAACTGCGCCGCCTGCGCCTTCAGTACCGCGACCGGCTCGAGTTCGCAGTCGGGCGCACCTGTTCGGTGGACTGGGCACAGGCTGAGGGCACGCGCCGGGCCAGCAAGCTGTGGACCACTTGGCTGCCGACCTGCGAGACGCCGCAGACGGCAGCGGAGGAGATCAGCGCCGCTCTGCTCGACATGACGAAGCTCGCGGAGGCCACCCCCGCTGAGCTGCGGGCCGGTCTGGAGCCGATCGTCAATGGCTACGCCGCCTGGCTGGACGGCGAGGAGGCGCGGGCGGAGGCGTTGCCCGAGCACCTTCGCTCCGAAGGGATGGACGCTGTTAACGAAGCCCGTAAGGTCCAGCGGCAGCTCGCCGAGGGCCTCGAGCACCTGCTGGCAGACGAGGAGGCACTGCGCTGTTTCCGGTTCATGAACCGGGTGATGGCCGATCAGCGTGTCCAGTCCCAGGTCGCACAGCGGCGCGCGAACCAGCCGGAGGACAGCCGCGAGAGCCTCGACCAGGCCCACGAGGCCGTATTGGAGGCCGGCAAGCGCGAAGGCGAGGGGAACCGCGCGCACTCGTGGCGTACGTTCCAGCTGGCGTTCGTCCTGATGCAGCTCCCGCTGCTGTCCGACCCGGGGGCCGAGAAGCGCTCCGGCGATCTGGCGAAGGCACAGCTGCTGTTCTTCCCGACCGGTGGTGGTAAGACCGAGGCGTACCTGGGTCTGGCCGCGTACACGTTCGCGATCCGCCGCCGTCAGGGTGTGGTAGATGCGTTCGACGGGCCGCTGGACGGCCGCTTCGGGGTCGCCGTTTTGATGCGGTACACCCTCCGCCTGCTGACCGCCCAGCAGTTCCAGCGGGCGACCACGCTGGTCTGCGCGGCAGAGCGGGCGCGGATGGAGGACCCGGCGACGTGGGGTGAAGAGCCCTTCCGGATCGGGCTGTGGGTCGGCACCGATGTAAGTCCGAAGCGGTACGACGAGGCGGCTGATCAGCTGCGCAACGCCAACCTGGGGCGCGGGTACCGGCTGACGGTGCTGCAGATTCAGCGCTGCCCGTGGTGCGGCACCCGGGTCGAGGCACGGAATGTCAAGACCGAGCCTGGGCTTCGCCGGGTGCTCGTCTACTGCGGTGACGAGCTGGCCGAGTGCCCGTTCTCCGACGGTGGCGAGGTCGAGGAGGGGCTGCCGGTCCTGACCGTCGATGAGGAGATCTACCGCCTCGCGCCGGCCTTCGTCATCGCCACGGTCGACAAGTTCGCCCGCCTCGCACGGGAGGGCGAGGCAGCCTCGCTGTTCGGCTACGTCTCCCAGCGGTGCGAGCGGCACGGCTTCGTCCACCCCGACTACCAGCACTGCGGGATCAAGGTCGACAGCAAGCACCCGAGCAGCAGGGACGGCCTGCCCCAGGCGTATCTGCGCTCCAAGGGCCGGCTTCGTCCTCCGGACCTGGTCATCCAGGACGAGCTGCACCTGATCACCGGGGCGCTGGGGACGACGGTGGGCCTGTTCGAGGTGGCCATCGACGTGATGACCGATTGGCGCACCAAGGAGGGCCGCCGGGCGCGCCCGCTTCTGGTCGCCTCCACCGCCACTGCCCGTAACGCTGCCGATCAGGTGAAGGCCCTGTACGGGCGGGACGTCACCGTTTTTCCGCCGCAGGTGCTGGATGCCGGCAACACCTTCTTCTCCAAGGAGATCCCCGCTTCCGAGGAGACCCCGGGCCGGCGCTACGTCGGGATTAGCACCACCGGGGTGCGTCTGACCACCGCCGAGATCCGCGTCGCGGAGATCCTCATGGCGGGCGGGCAGTTGATGCTCGACCACTCGGGGGTAGCGGCCGACCCTTATATGAGCCTGGTCGGTTATTTCAGCGCGACCCGGGAACTCGCGGGCATGGCACGGTACATGGGCGACGACATCCAGACCGCCCTGGCCAGGAAGCGCCCGTGGTCCAAGCTCCCTGCCCGTACCGGCACCAACTTCGGGTCTCTGCATGTCGCGGAGCTGACCTCCCGGGTGGCCAGTGCCGACATCACCGCCACCCTGGACCAGATGGCGGTGCCGTTCGACCCGGCCTTCGACTCCACCATCGGCAAGCGGAATCGGCGCGCCACGCTGGCAGCGAAGAAGCCGGTCCCGGAGCGGGAGCTCAATCCGTTCGACGTGGTGCTGGCGACCTCCATGCTCCAGGTCGGCGTCGACGTGACCCGGCTCGGGCTGATGCTCGTGGTCGGCCAGCCGAAGAACACCGCCGAGTACATCCAGGCGTCCTCCCGTGTTGGCCGTGACACGGAGCGGCCCGGCCTGGTGGTCTCGCTCGGCAACTGGGCGCGGCCCCGGGACCTCGCCCACTTCGAGCAGTTCCGGCACTACCACGAGACGTTCTACCAGCAGGTCGAGGCGCTGTCCGTGACGCCGTTCTCTGTGACCTCGCTCGAGCGCGGTCTCGACGGTGTGCTGGTCAGTGCGGCCCGCGTCCTGCAGGCAGTACGGACGCAGGGTCTGTCGCCGGAGGACGGTGCGGCCCGTATCGAAGCCGAGCGGCGCTTCGCGGTGGAGCTTATCGAGGCTCTGGTGCGCCGGGTTGGTCAGGCTGGGGACGAGGATGCCGCCGAGCGGGCCCGTCACCGGTTGGAGAACCGGCTCGATCAGTGGGGCAAGCGCCGTAAGCACCTGGAGGAGCGGCGCAAGTCGCTGGTCTACGAGAAGGTGACCGACGACACCCGGCATGACGCACTGATGATGAGCGCGGAGAACGCCAAGTCCGGCATCGACAGCCGTGACGCGGCGCCGTTCATCGTGGCCAACTCGATGCGCGAGGTGCAGCCGGAGATCAACCTCCTGGTCAGTCCGATCAAGGAACGCCTGGTGTACATCGCGCCCGCCAACGCGCCCCAGTGGGTGATGCCTGAGGAGAGCTCATGACCGACGAGACCCGCTACGTCTACGACCCGACCCGGGCCGTCGATCCGCTCGGCGATCTGGAGGAGGAGGGCGAGAAGGCGGCCAAGCGCAACCGCGCCAAGGTCGGCTCGGCCCGTCCCTCGTCTCTCCTCTACACCTACGGCCCCGGCTCGATCATGGACCTGCCGCAGTTCACGGTCATGCCCACCGGCCTGGACGACTGGGACCGCATCTGGCGCCGCCGTGATTCCCCGCCCCTGACGATCCATGCGCCCCGGCTGCGGGAAGTCGTCCGGATGATGCTCCGCTCGCCCGATGTGCAGCTGCGCCCGCACCCGTGGCAGCCGAAGAAGCACAGCCGCTCCGCCGAGGGCAACGACCTCGGTGTCCCGGCCCGCGTGTTCCCGCAGTGGCTGCGCTGCACCGGGTGCGACATGCTCGGCATGCTCTCCCAGTTCGACTACAAGAACACCCACCCGTTCCGCACCGACCTGGCCACGTTCGAGCACACCAAGTGCACCGGCCGGGCCGGAAGCCGGGCTCGCGGGACCATGCGCCGGCCTGCCGTGCCGGCGCGGTACCTGCTGGCCTGCGCGGACGGGCACCTGGACGAGTTCCCCTACGAGCTGTGGGTACACCGTGGGCAGCCGTGCAGCAGGGCGGAGATGCCGGCGCTGAAGATGGAGGACCGGACCGCCGGCAAGGGCGCCTCGGCGGTCATCATCTGCGCGTCGTGCGACATGAGGCGGCCGATGAACGAGGCTCAGGGCGAGGCGGGGAAGGCCAAGTTGCCGCAGTGCCGTGGTCGCCATCCCCACCTGGACGCCTTCGAGCCCAAGGGCTGCCGCAACACCACGAAGCTGATGCTGGTCGGCGCCTCCAACCTGTGGTTCCCCGCTACCCAGTCGATCATCGTCATGCCCGAGTCCCAGCAGGAGAAGGAGGAGGACCTCGCCGACCGGATCCGTACCTCGCTCGGGGAGAAGCTGGCCAAGTACCGGGCGAACCTCGACATGATCCGCGACCTGCTGGAGGACCGGGTCGACGTCACTCAGCTCTCCGACCACGAACTGGCTCAGGCCGTGGAGGCTGCCGTCGCTCCGCCGGCCACCGTGGAAGAGCAGGAGGAGAAGATCCGCGACTGGGATCCGGTCGACCTCCTCGTACCCGAGTGGCGCTACCTGCTCGACGACTTCCCCGGTTCCCGGGACGAAGATTCCAAGAGCGGGCTCACCCTCGCCAAACGCCAGCGCGGGCAGCGGCTCCAGCCCGAGATCACCCGTGTCCTGGCGGTGGAGAGGCTCCGCAAGGTCAACGCGCTCGTCGGCTTCACCCGCATCGACGACATGGACCGGGTCGGCGACCTGCCGCGCCGCCTCGCTCCGCTGACCCGGACCCCCCGACCTGCCTGGACGGTTGCCACCGAGGACCGCGGGGAGGGCATCTTCCTTCAGCTCGAGGAGGACAAGGTCGCGGCCTGGGAGAAGCACATCCTCGACACCGACCTGTGGCAGGCTCACCGCGAGGCCCATCGCCGGAACTTCGAGCGCCGCTTCTCCGAGACCGCAGGCCAGGTCAACCCCGACAGCCGGCTGAAGCCGCCTCGCTACTGGCTCGTCCACACCTTCGCCCACATCCTCATCCGCGAACTCGCCCTCACCTGCGGCTACTCGGCCGCCAGCCTGAGTGAACGTCTCTACGCCTGGCCCGCCGCGGACGGGCGCGAGCCGGCCGCCGGCCTGCTCATCTGCACCACCGCCTCCGACAGCGACGGCACCCTCGGCGGCCTGGTCCAGCTCAGCGACCCCGCCCGGCTCGAACGGGTCGTCGCGAGCGCCCTGCGCAAGGCCAGGCGCTGCTCCTCCGACCCCGTCTGCGCCATGCGAATCCCTCAGGACCCGGAAGACTTCCTCCACGGCGCAGCCTGCCACTGCTGCGTCATGGCCTCGGAGACCTCCTGCGAGCGGGCCAACCGCTTCCTCGACCGCCGCTTCCTCCTCGACCTGCCCGCAAGTAACCTCGGCTACTTCACGACCAATGAGTGACGCCGAAGCCGCCCGCCGCCTCGGCTATCTGCTGACCAGAACCGAGGCTCAAGGCATCGCCGACCGACTCGCCGACGGCGACACCCTCACCACCGCACTCAAAGCGGTCGCCGCCGGCCGCCGTGCCGAAGCGCGAAGCCTCCTGGACACGATCGCCAGCGGCCCGGGGGCGGCCTTTCGGCACATCCCTGTGCTCCGTGCCGTCGAGGGGGCCCGGGCGTTGCCCACCACCCTGTCCCCGCTGTGGACCATGCCCGGGCACCTCGCCCAGACCGGACCGCTGACGACCTCCGTACCCCACCTGGTCAACAACGCGCGCCACTCGGTGACCTGCTCCACCTTCAACTTCCAGCGGACTTCCGGTCTCTGGACTGCCCTGCAAGCAGCATCCCAGCGTGCTGGCATGGCCGTCCGCGTCTACCTTGATACCAAGGCAGCTGACAGCAACGGACAGCACTGGTCACCGACGACCGTCGAAGTCGCCACGCACCTGAAGCCCGCAGCGGTCTGGCGGACCCGGGAGTTCGACGGCAGCTACGTGCGAAACCACGCCAAGTTTCTCGCGATCGACCACCGCCTCCTGTTCGTGACCAGCGCGAACTTCTCTTGGAGCGCGGAGAACAACAATGTCGAGTTCGGTGTCCTCATCGACAACCCGAACCTCACCGAAACCGTGGAACGAGAATTGTTCGAGGCAGAAGGGGTGCTGTACGAGCAGGTCCCCGCTTCCTGACGATCACACTCATGGGCGGAGCGCTGGCGGGCGGCGATGAGGACAGGCCACCCCCGCTGCGACGTAGATGGCGCAGGGGTGGCCTCTTGGCATGGTGTCAGACCTTCAGTGGCGGCCTTGACCTGGTCGAAGCGGGGGCAGCAGTCGGAATCTGGCACCGTTCGTTGCTTGTTGCTTGGCCCTCTCAGCTCAAGTGGTGTGCGGCGACTCCCCAGGGGGTCGTTCCCCCCGTCTCTGTCGTGGCACCGACAGCGGATCGCTGGTGCTCGGGCCCAGGAGGCGATCCAAGATCACAGAGTGCTCCTGGAAGATGACCCGCCGGGTCTGGCTGCCAGTTTTCGGCTTGGTCGATGTTTGTGTGGGTGAGGCGCGTTCGTCGCGCTCAGCGCTCTCCTGCCCAGAGGGATGGGCCGACCCGAAGGTTGACCTGGCTTCATCGACTTCTCGCCGCGCCGTCTCGTCCATGTGTCGGATCACGGCCCGGTACCGCGCCTGTACGGCGGCGGCGATCGCGTGCCCCGAGGGGTCGAGATCGCCGGAGTACTCCAGCGGGACACCGTTGTCGACGGCGAGCGCCAGGAGCGTGTGATCCACCGCGGTCAGCGTTCCCGAGGTACACACGATCGGCCGGCTGGTGCCCCGCATGAGGGCCTCGTCCACGACGGACGGGTTCTCCACCACGAGCCAGGTCCGGCTGCTTTCGAGTGTCGGCGGGTGGGCGGTCAGGTCGTGGAGAGTCAGATGGACGGGGCGGTTGTCGGAGCGCGCGAGGTTCAGTGCGCGGTCGGTGGGCCCGTCGCCGGTGGCGGTGACGTTGAGGACGAGGACTGTCTGGGAGAGGCGGTCCGCGATGACGCCGAGGCGCGCGAGCAGCGCGCGCTCGGCGGCCGGCGTGTCCGGTTGAAGGGCCTGAAGGAGGTCGCGGGCGAGGAGCACGACCTTGTCTCCCTGCCCGCTGTCGTTGAGGTCGAAATAGTGCGGATCGCCAGCGCAGTGGTGCGCCAGCCGCGCGAGCGTCACGGGCCGTGGCAGAGGCAGGAGTTCGCGAAGCCGAGACAGTGCGTCGATGAGCCGTCGCCGCTCCTCCAGCGACTCGTCGCTGATGCCGTAGGTCCGCAGCCGCGCGGTCAGCAGCGGGGCGTCAGGCAGGCCACGCGCGGCGTAGTCGTTGATGTCCGCGCGCATCCGATCGGCGGTCCGGCGTTGCCCGGCGAGGTCCGGGATCTCTACCCCGGCCGCCTCCACCAAGTCGCGGAGATCATCCGGGGTCCGGCCGAGAGCATCGAGCAACTTCGGGACCGGGACGATGCAGCCGCTACCCGTGGAGCGCAGGGCGGCAGACCGGGCGCCCGTTCGGCGGCCTCGGGTGAGCCACCCGGCGACCATGGCCTGGCCGGTCCGTGACAGCGGTGCGGTGACGTTCCTGATCGCAGCGGCTTCGTCGCCGCGCGCGAGCCGGGAAGCGACCGCCTCCCACAGTGGGCGGACGTCGGGGTCGGTGAGGTCTCCGGACATCAGTCCTCCTGCAGGGCGGCTGAGAACAGATCGTCGGGACGCTGGTCCGCGGAGTCCACGGGGAGGTCGTCAGCGGGTCGGCGGGGAGCGCCGATGTGGATGCGCGCCGTCTGGGGAGTGCCGCGGCCGGTCCAGATGCTGGGGATGGTGTACCGCATGGTGTTGCTCTTCTGATGGATGCGGTGAATGCCGACGGCTCCGGTCTCGGGCACGAGGAGCGGCTGCATGGCGGGAAGCGTGACGAGCGCGTCGAAGTCCCAGGTCCGCAGAAGGGCGAGCAGCATGCGCAGGTTCGGGGCGTCGAGGGCGGCGTTCAGTTCGTCGATGAAGACCGCCCGCGGGCCTTCGTACCCGCTGGTGGAGTAGAACGCGTGTGCGGCTGCCAGCAGCGGCAGCATGGTGGCCAGGCGCTTCTCGCCTGCGGACAGCCGGGCGAGCGGGTTGCGGCGCGGGCTGACGGTCTGGAAGACCTCGGCGTCGCCGGCCGGGTCGTCGGAGAAGGACCGGTGGGTCAGCGAGATCTCCCACGTGTACCAGTGCCGGTAGTCGAAGACGTGCTCGACGCGCTTGGCCCAGGTGAGGTGGGCGCCCTCTTCGTTCTTCAGCTGCTCGACGAAGAAGTCGTACATCCGGTCGAAGCTGCCCTCGTGGTTGACGTCGCGGATCAAGGACAGGGCTTCGCGGGCCACGGGGTCGTCGTTCTTGGGCTTCCACTCCAGCTTCACCCCGACGCGGGCGACGCCGGTGCGCACGTTCTTGAGCGTGTTGCGGATGTTTTCGACGATCGTCTCGGCGGTGTGGATCCGGACGTTGATGTCCTTGCGGAGTTCGGAGAAGACGACGCCCTTGATCTCCGTCTGGACCTGGTCGTTGAAGTCGTTCTCCAGGGAGGTGATGGCAGTGTCGAGGTCGGCCAGCGCCTGGCGCAGGGGCTTGGCGCCGATGGATGCGGTGCCTGTCTCCTGGTCGTGGCCGTGTTCGGTGACGACGACGCGGCGCCAGCCGGTTCGGGGGCCCTCCTCGGTGGTCACGTGCCGGCGGATCTCCAGAAGCTTCTCCAGGACCGTACGCATCCGGCCTTCCAGGTTGCTGCGCGCCGTCTGCTCTGCCCGGCGGGCCTCCTCCGCGTTCACAGCGGCGGAGGTGCCTCGCTGTTCGAGGATCGACTGGATCGTGTGGACGGCGTCGGCGGTGGTCTCGGGACGGCTGAGGGCCTCCGCTCCGGCGAGCTCGTCGACGAGGCCGTGGTCGAAGAGCCCCTGAACGGTCTCCAACGCCTTCTCAGCCGCGGCGGCCGCCTGCGCGAGGATTCCGGCGTAACCGTCGAGCTCCTGGTTGACGAGAGCGAGATCGACCTCGACGTCCGTCCGCTCCTGTTTGTGCGCGTCCAGGCTCTCGCGCAGCTCGGCCTGGGCCTTTTGGGAGTCCTCCAGTTCGGTGACCAGCTCTTTGTAGGGCTGGTCGTGCTGTCGGAGTTCCTCGGTGTAGTGGTGTCGTGCGGTCTCTGCGGCCGTGGCGTCGGTTTCGGCGCGCTCGCGCAGAGCGTCGGCGCGGCGTTCCGCGTCGGAGGCTGCCGAGCGGTGCCCAGCTGCGGTCGAGAGGGCGAAGAACGCTCGGAGTGCCTCGTCGGACCAGTCCCCGAGTCCGCGCTGGAGATCGCGCAGCGTCTGTCGGTGGCGGTGAAGGGCGTCGGCATCGGTCGGCACGGTGACGTGGGTGGCGCGGGCCTTGCTGCGCAGGTTCGTCTTTGCGTCGTGGACCAGGGCGCCGCGTCCGCCGACCTCCCGTTCCAGGTCGACGAGCGCGTCGGCGGCCAATGCTGCGCGGCGGAGTCCTTCGGCCGCGGCGGCCCGGGCGGGCGGAACCGCGACGAGTTCGCCGGGCAGGCTGGCGCGGTCCTGCTCGATCTCGGTTGCGGCGTCCTGCACGGTTCGCCAGACGGCTTCGGCCACGGCGAGCTCGGCTTGAATGGTGACAACGTTCTGGGCGGCGGTGTGAGCTGCTGTCGTGCCGGCCTGCGCGGTGCGGGCGGTTTCGAGGCACGCCATCACCAGGCCGGGCAGTTCCGTGCACACCGCCTGGGCGGCGCGCACCGAGCTGGTGGATGGTTCCACGAATGCGGCTCGGCACGCCAACTCCTCGGCACGGTCCGCCTCCTCAGCGGTGCGCAGCGCCGAAGCAGCATTGCTCTCGACCTCCTCGGCCGTGGCCTCCTGCCTGGCTGCGTCCGTGCTGGCGGTCGTGGCGGTGTTTGCCAGCTCCAGCCACCTGGCGGCGAGGGGAAGAGTCCGCTCCCGGTCGGCGGTGGACAGGTCCCCGGTCAGCGCATCGACCAGCTGACGTGCGGACTCGAGCGCTGCGACCGCCTCCCGCCGCTGGACGCGCAGGTCGGCGAGCAGGATCTGGCGCATCCGTTCACGGGCGGACGCGCCGATGTACCGAGGCGTCCAGCCTGCGGGGCTCTGGGCGTGGAGCGGTCCGAGGTGGACGGTGCCGTCGGAAGTGAAGGCCGCCTGCCCGGGGGCGTGAGTCTGGCCGTGCTCCAGGACCGGGATCGAGGCCAGTACCGCTCGAATGCGGTCAGCGGCGACCGGCGCCTGTGGGTCGGGGACCAGCAGATCGGCGAGCGTCGGGCCCTCGCACGCGGACGTCGGCAGCAGGGCGACGTCACCGGCTGTCAGTTTCCCGTCGGGCGACACCCAGGCGTCCAGCGCACCGCTTGCGAGCAGCGCACCCTCCAGCTGGCCGGCCGCCTCGGCGGGCAGGTGGTCGGCGAAGTCGACCACCGCCCACAGCGGGGCACCCGGCCGGCCGTGGCGCGTGGGGCGCCACCCGGGCTGGTCGGGGCCGGTTTCGCTTCGTTCGGCTTCGGCGATCCGGTCGTCGATCTCCTCGACCCGCGCCGCACGGGAAGCCGCGTCGATCTTCGCGGTGGTGAGCTCGGCGGTGATCCGGGTGGAGGCGAGGCGGTAGGCCGTGGCTGCGTCCTCCTTCAGATCTTCCGCGTCCACGGGGCGGGGGATGCGCTGCTCGTCCGGCAGCCGTAGCAGCGTACGGTCCAGGACCGTGAGCGATGCCGCCCACCGCCTGGCCTCCGCCGCCCAGGCTCGGCCTGCCTGGTCCGCATCCGCCTGGCAATCGTCGGCGCGGGCCCGCAGCCGGGTCGCGGCCTCTCGTGCGTCGCCGGCTTCGTCTCCGAGACGCGAGGCATGGGCCCTCGCCGTGGCCGCGGCGTCGAGCGCTTCGCCCGCGGACTGCAGTAGTTCCCGTCGCCGCCCGAGTTCGCTACGGGCGCTCTCGGCGAGTTCGGCGACGGTCGACTCCAGGCGGTCCGTCATCGGGGCAGCGTCCTGCGAGGGCGCACGCTCGGCGAGCTCGGCGATCTGCTGGACGGCCTCGACCATCTCCTCAACCGCAGTAGGGATGCGAGCCAGGTTCCTGGCCTCGACAGCAAGGGCACCCGCCCGCTCCCGGGCGCGACTGCCGGCCTCGGAGGCGGCGAGCCGTGCCGTCTTCGCCTGCGAAACGGCGGACGCGGCACCCGCAGCCAGCGCCTGGGCCCGGGCCTGCACCCCGGTCAGATCCAGCGCAGCCAAAGCCTCGGCCGCGCTCTCCTGGAGCCAGCCCTGGACGGCGACCGGATCCAGCGCAGAAGCAGCGACGAGCTCACTCGGCGGAGCCGGCAGACGCACCAGCCCCGCGGCGAACCTCTCCAACGCCCGGCGGGCCTCCTCCTCGGCCTGCTCAGCCGCTGCGACCAGCCGCTGGGCCTCTCCGGCGGCGGCCTCAGAGTCCTGCTGGGCACCGTCGTACCTCTCCTGCACATCGGCCTGCGCCTTGAGGAGCGCGCCGAGCTCACCAAGGGCCGCACTCACCTCCTCCGCCGCGGAGGACTGAGCCTCCAGCCAGGCGGCCATCTTCTCCCGAGCCCCCTTCACCTCCTGCTCGAGCGCAACGGCCGGCTGCGTCCCACGAGACGCACCGAGCCGGTCGGCCGCCTGGGCCATGGCGGCGTGGAAGGCGCCCGCGCCGGCCTCGGCCGCCGACCGGCCGATCTCCCGCGTCAACGAGGCGAGCCGACCGACTGCTTCCTCGGCCTCCCGCTCCGCCTCGCCGCACGTCTTCTGCGCCTCCAAGTGCACACCAACTGCGTCCCCGGCTTCCCTGGCGCTCGTGCGGGCCCGCTCCTCCTGTTGCTGTGCGAAGGCCGCGAGACTGCCGAGGTCTGCACCCGGATGCCCGGCGACGCGGCCTTCCAACGTTTTGATCGTCTGGGCCAGTAGACCGAGCCGGCGTTCCTCGTCCCGGACCAGCTGGCCGGCTTCCCGCAGGCTCTCCGTGAGGTTGTGCTGCCGCTCGGACAAGGCCCGGTGCTGCCCGATGACTTGGCGGTGGCGCGCGTGCCCGTCACGGAACTCCACCGCAGCGGTGGAGGCAGCAGCCGCGACGTAGCGGCGGTAGACCGTGCGAACGCTGCCGAGAACCTCCTTCTCCTTGCGGGCGCTGCGCAGCCGGTCCTGAAGCTGCTCCGTCTTCGCCAGCGCGTCGGCGAGAGTCTGCACCCGCCTGGCGTCCAGCGACGGCAGCGCCGAGGTGAGCGTGGCCTGCATCGTGCTCGGGCTGATCTTGTCATTCGCCTGGACGCTGCGCAGCGCGCGAAGGACCGACCCGAGCGCGTCCATCTGGGACGCGTCCAGGGGCTGGTACATCGCCGTTCGTACCGCCTCGGTGTACTCCTCCTCGCGGCGCACGACCGAGGCGTGCTCCTTGCAGGCGTTCTCGAGGGTGGTGGAGGAGGTGAACAACAGGCCGCCGTGCTGGGCGAGCTGGCTCGCCAGGTCGCCGATGTCGACCGGCATGCCGTCGCGTTCCAGGGTCAGCTGGGCGTTCACTCGTGCCGGGACGAGGAACCAGGCCCGCTCCAGGGAGGTGCGCTCGCCGCCGCTGCTCTTCAGCCACAGGCCGGCGGTCAGCCACTGCGTACAGGTGGTGCCGTCGGGGCCGGGGTCCGTGCGGCCGTACTCCTGCCACCATGTCCCGCTCTTCGCCGGGCCGGGCCGTCCCTGCGTGTGGATGCTGGTCAGCGTTCCGGCAGCATCGCCCGAGGCCGAGAGGCTCTTGGAGCTGACATCGCCATCGATGAACGTCGGGCACAGAACGCCGCCGGTCAACGACTTCCCGGAGCCGTTCATGCCGACGAGCGCCAGCCACCCGGCGCTGAAGAGGAACTGCTCCTCGCTCCACTGCCAGGAATTCACGGCGCCGGCCCGGGTCGCCTGCCATCGGCCCACGGCGCTCGGATGCGGGTCCAGGACGACCGTCTTCCTACGCGGGCTGCCCAGCCCGGCCAGACTCTCCAGCGTACGGTGGTGCTCAGTCATCGAGGCTCTCCCGCCCATCGGTAACGCCTGAAAGGGGCGCGGCCTTCGCCGCGCTGGTGGCATGGGAAACCCGGACCTGCCACAGGTGGACGGCTGGCGTCGGCCGCCAGCCCGAGCCCGGCGGAGGATCGGCGCTCACGATCCCGGCCGACAGCAACTGCCGGATTCCGGCCTCGGCGAGTGAACGTTCCCCGCCCGGCCCCTGGTACCGGCGGGCCCACCACGGACGCTCGGCCAGCTCCCGCCGCAGCTGCGAGGACGCCCACTCGATGCCGAACCAGTCCATCGGCTCGTCCCGACCGACAAGAGCCTCGAGCAAGAGCAGCGCCCCGTGCTGTTCGAGACTGCGTCCGGTGGGAAACGTCAGGTCGGTGCTCCGTCCGTACGGATCGGACACCGACCACCAGTCGCGGCGCACGGTGCACACAAGGCCCGCAGCCGCGGCGGCATCCAGGGCACGCTCCCGCCCGGTGTGGGAGGACAGGTACTTGCCCGCCTCGGTCGCTGGGTCCGGCACCACACCGGGATCATCCATGACCGCCCGCATCGCCAGGTGCCTGCGGCGCCTCTCCTGCGCCTTCACCGGGGCGTCCTCCGGCAGGTCCCGCTGATCCGCACACAAAGCCGCGGCATGGGTGTCCGGCCGGTCGACATCGATGTCCAGTAGCGAAGGCGCGACGGAAGCGATCAGCAGGGCAAGGCGCTCGCGGCGCGCCGTAATGACCAGGTCGAGTCCCTGGTCCTGCTCGAGCTGGTCCAGGGCGACGTCCGACTCGATGACGTGCCAGGACTCCAACAGCAGCAGGGCGTCGATGAACGCCCGCCGGTGGGCGCCCGCGGTCGCCTGCTTCTCGCCGGCATCGGCCACCGGACGAAAACGCGGCAAGCGGCCGAGCTCCGCCTCCGTTCCGCACGCCTGGACCACAGCACGCTGCAGGTCGTTGAAGGTCGCCTGCGTACTGCGCCACAACTGCTCGCAGATCAGGCTGGCCAACACCAGGACCAGCGGGGAAGCGGGAACCTCCCCAGACTTGCCCCGCCGCACCACGGGGCCGCGGTCCGACGGAGGATCGACTCGCCGCTTGTACAACCGGCACAGCCCCTCGGAGCGGTAGACCTCGAAGCGCCACCCGACCGTATGGTCGAACCAGGCAGCCACCTCCCGCTGGTGCGCGGAAGCCAGCCCGAACAGCTCCGGATCGTCCTCGACGGAATGGATCTGCTGGCGAAGCATCCTTGCCACCACGACGCCGGCCTCGGGCTCCAGCGACCGTGCCGATCCACTGCCCGCAGGATGAGACTGAGCACTCATCACGCAACCGTCCCTTCCTTGTAGTCCAGCAGGCTGACTTCGATGAGCACATCCGGCGCGGTCAACGTCCCGTCCGCGAACTCCACGGTCACCGTCTGCTCCGGATCGCCAGGCCACAGGGTCAGCGCCGCGCCGACCGTGTAGGTCGACCCGCACCCGGCGGAGTCGTCGAAACCGTTCAGAGCCTCCTCCAGCAGCCCGATGAGCACCGCCGTGTGGTCCGCGGCCAGCCCCTTGAAGAACGACAGCGGAACAGGGCCCGGAGTGGCCAGATCGCGCGCAATCGCCTCCAGCCGGTCCAGCTCCGCGTCGTTCTGCGCTTCTCCCTGGCGCCGTTCGAGGCCGAGGTCCGGGATCTTGCGAGGGCGCCCGGTCGACTTCGCACCACGCTCGGTACTGCGCAGGACGACCTTCACCTCGTGACAGGCTCCGGCCGACGCGGTGTTGTGGACGGCGATGTCCTCCTCGTCCGGCGCGAGCGCATGGCGCGCCGGCCACATCCCGAACGCCGCCGCGAACACCTCATAGGTAGCGGCAGTCGTCGGCTGCGCGTGCAGCATCCGAGCGATCTGCCGGAAGTCCGCACCCACGTCACTGCCGCGCGTCGTGGCGTAGTAGCGGCGGTCGATGGCGCCGAGCAACGCGTGGATGGCGTCTGCGGCCGCATCCACGAGACGCTCAATGGACCCCCTGGGCGTGAACCATGCCTGAAGGTCGCCCAACTCCCTTTCTCTGGCAGCGGCCCAGCTGTCCTGGGCCTCGGGCTCCAAGATGCCGGCACCTGGTAGGGCTCGCCTCACCACCGACGCGACACCCACTGCGTTCAGCTCGTCGAAGGCCGACCGCACCCGCCCCAAGGACTGCTCGGTGCGCCGGGCGAACTGCCGCAGAGCCAGCAGAATGTGCTCGCGGCTCGTCGCGAACACGGCGTCGTTGCTGACATCGTGTTGGGCCAACGTCCCCACCGCGCTGTAGAAGTCGCCGCCCGCCTCCTGCAACTGCTCCAGATGCGCGTTGACCTGCGCCAGCGCCGGGGCGAGCATCCCCGCATCCTCCCGGAAGTGAAGCAGCAGCCCGCGCAAGGTCTGCTCCACAGCATCGAGCAGCCGAGGCGGCAGCTGCAGGGTACGGTCAAGCCGCCCCACGGCCTCCCGCACGGCGGCGACCATCACCCGCCCCTCCCGGGTCAACGACCACGCCTCACGCCGTCGCCCGCCATCGGCGTAGCTGCCCACGGGGGCGCTGTAGTTCCGGAAACGGGTCACGTACCCCGTGTCCGTGAGCCTCTCCACAACGTCCGACAGGGCCTCGTTGCCGACCGGATCGACGTATCCGACCTCGAAGAGGAGCCCACGGATGTCGGACAAGGTCCACATCGGCCCGCGACTGCTCGCCAGCAGCAGCGCTCCGAGTACCGCCGCCGACAACTCCCTCCGCTCGTCGTCCTTGTCGGCGAAGACCCCGAACAGGTCGGTGTCGAGCATGCGCCACCAGGCACCGGTCACCTTCAGTTGCCCTTTCGAGTACGACTCCCCGGACACGTCGATGGCCGAGGCAAGCAGCCAGCCGAAGCCAGACACGGCACAGAGACCAGTGTCTGACGCCCACGACACAGCGACACCGAGCACCATAAAGAGAAGCACTGACAATTCACGGAAATAGAACAAAAAGGCGAATGTAATTGGCCTGGCGCCGAGTCGAATCACTTCGACGAATGCCCAATGAGAGAGCTGCCGAAAGCGGAATTTCCCTCTCCGCCTGGCTGTAGCCGCAACGGCGCGGCGGTGACAACCGGCCGCACCTCCCGTCGGCGTCGATCACCCATGCCGGTGGTGCGGACTCAAGTCCGATGGCGGCGGGGCCTCTTGTCTGCGTGACTGTTCGTCCAGCTATTGTGAACATTTGTTCGTATCATGGGATGGGAGCCACTCGAACGGTGCGTGTTCCGGGGAAAGCCGTCGTGGAAGCCGCAGTGCCAGTAGCGTGTCCACCCGGCGAGAGGCAGGCGAGGCAGTGAGCGACCGTACGGGTATTGAGTGGACCGAGGCGACCTGGAACCCGACCACGGGCTGCGACCGCATCTCGGCGGGGTGCGACAACTGCTACGCCCTTGCGCTGGCCAAACGCCTCAAGGCGATGGGCTCCCTCAAGTACCAGAATGATGGCGACCCCCGCACCTCCGGGCCGGGGTTCGGCCTGACGACGCACGAAGCCGCGCTCAGGATCCCCTACGGGTGGCGCAGTCCGCGCACCGTCTTCGTCAACTCAATGTCGGATCTCTTCCACGCCCGGGTGCCGCTGGACTTCGTCCAGCGGGTGTTCGAGGTGATGGCCGAGACCCCCCAGCACACCTACCAGATCCTGACGAAGCGAGCCCGCCGGCTGCGGAAGGTCGCTGGCAGTCTGGACTGGCCGCCGAACGTGTGGATGGGAGTGTCCGTGGAGAACGCCGAGTCCCTCGACCGGATCGACGACCTCCGGACAGTTCCGGCCGCGGTGCGCTTCCTGAGCTGCGAGCCCCTGCTCGGCCCACTGGACGGCTTGAACCTGGAAAACATCGACTGGGTCATCGTCGGCGGTGAGTCCGGACCAGGACACCGGCCGATGGAGACCGCCTGGGTGGAAGACGTTCGGGATGCCTGCGACGAGGCAGACGTGCCGTTCTTCTTCAAGCAGTGGGGCGGAAGCACACCCAAGGCCAACGGCCGCGAACTCGACGGACGGCTCTGGGACGAAATGCCGGCCTACCGCCTCGAAGCTGCCCGTTAGGAACCGCACCCACGCGGGCGGCCCCGCCCCACCGTTCGCTGGAGCTCACACGAGGCGGCCCTGGCCGGAGTCGGCTTCGATGTCCTCGAAGCCGTCCTCCTCCAGGTCCTCCTCGTTGTAGAACCGGACAACGCTGTCATGCGGCCACCGGGTGTTGGCCTTCACCGGCTGCACGCGAAATGCCAGGCCCTCCTGGGCCAGGTCGTCCAGGGCGGTTCGCAGGTGCGCCTCCTTGTATCCAAGGCGCAGGGCCTCACTGGTCAGCGCGGACCAGGACCACTCCATGCCGGAGTGTGCCCTGAGCGCGCTCTCGAGCGAGCTGACATCAGCCTCACCGAACAGGCCGAGCTGCGCGATGTCGTGTGCCGACGCCCCCTTTCCGGTATAGGCGTCCAGCTTCCATTTCACCGGGTTCCAGCATGCGAGGCCCGCCTCGCTGTGAGTGGCCAGCACCAGGTGATAGCGAGCCGAGTCCCTGCTGACCTGGATGCCGAAATGCCCACTGAGTAGGCCGGCTTCGCCCAGCGCCTCGCGGTAGGCGTCCGCGAACGCCTCCTTGCGGGTCACTTGGCCCGACTTTCCGACTGCCGACTGCCAAGCCCCGCCCCCGAAGTAGGCATCCATGACCGGCGCAAAGGCGGGCTGCTCGCAGAACCGGTGGAGCTCACCGGTGAAGAGCGATACCAGAACCTCATCGCGTCGGCCCTGGGTGCAAGCCTTGACGAGTTCGAAGGGAAGGCTCTTCAGATTGAACGGGTCGAGCAGCCAGAGCACAGGCCTGTCGGGATCGCCCTGGTGAGCAAGCGCTGACAGTTCGGCCTGGCGGTCGACGGCACGACCGGGCTCCGCCACCGTGATCCGTAGACGGGGGTCGCGCGGCAGAAGATCAATTTGGCGTCTCAACTCCTCCACCCGGTCGGGCCGTTCCTCCAGGCAGATGAGGTTCAACCGGTTGAAGCGGCCCCTGGCTGAGTGCTCCAGGAATGTCTTAGCCACGACGATCGGCGAGCCAGGCGGACCGTCCTTGTAGACACCAGGGCCAGCGAAGGCGTCGACAATCGTCGCCTCTTTGAAGGTCTGGAGGATCTTCCCCATCCAGCACTGCAAGTAGTGGCGGTAGACCAGGTGCTTCACCTGGGTGTGCGGGTCGCTTCGCCACACCGGCTCGTTCTTCAACTCCTGCTTACGCCCTGCCATCTTCCCCCCTGCGCAGTCGGCACTGGCCGTGCAGAACGTGGCCAGAGATCAGATTGGCGCCCCACACGCTCCGTGTCCAGTAGATCGCGGAAATGGACGCCCGCAGTGGCGAGTGCCCGTGCCGGCGCGCAGGCCGAATCTGCGGTCTGGTCGGCGGCCGACCGGAGAGTTCCTACCCGCGGATCACGCCGCCGTCCCGAAGCCGTGTTCGACGCGGCGACCCGCCTGGCCAGTGACCTCGGTGTCGGCGCGGTCGAGTGCAGCGGAGAGGGCCTTGACGGCGTCGTCGGCGGAGTCCTTGAGGAGGTGGCCGTAGAGATCGACGGTGATGGCGAGGTTGGAGTGGCGCAGGGTCTTGGAGGCGACGGCGAGGGGGATGCCGGCGGCGATCATGATGCTGGCCGCGGTGTGGCGCAGGTCGTGCAGACCGATCTTCGGAAGGTTGAGTTCGACGGTGCGTTTGCGGAGCTGGTCGAGGACCCACTGCGGGCGAAGCGGTTCGCCGTCCGGACGGGCGAACACCAGCCCCTCCAGCCTGCCCTCCGGGTGGGCCGCCATCTGAAGGGCGGCCTGGCGGTGGAGGGCGGCCATCACTCTGGGGGAGAGGCTGATCCAGGCACGGCTGGCCTCGGTCTTGGGCTCGCTGAGGTGGATCTTCCCGTTGTTCACGGCGGTCAGGGTCCAGCGGACGTAGAGCTGGCGGTCCATGAGGTGCACGTCGGACCAATGCAGGGCGAGGATTTCGCCGCGGCGCATGCCGGTGCCGAGCATGACCTCGAACAGGTCGGTGAGCCGGTCGGCGTAGTGCTCGGTGTTGTGCCGAAGGAACGCGGCGGCCTGGTCGGGGGTCCAGCAGACGCGTACGGCGGCGCGGGGCTTGGCGGGTACGGAGTGCTTGGCCGGGTTGTAGCTCAGCCGCCACTTCCGCACTGCGTGGTTCAGGGCGTTGCGCAGCATGGCCGCCGCGTGGTGAACGGTGGTGCGCCCGCGGCCGGTGGCGAGCTGAACGCTCACCCAGGCGTCGATGTGCTTTGGCCGCAGGTCGACGAGCAGCATGCCGCCGAACGCGGGCACCAGGTCACGCTCGATGCACGCCCGGTAGCCCGCCCAGGTGTTCGGGGCCAGCGCCGGCCGCTTCGCCTCCAGTCACTCGTACAGGAACAGCCCGACCCGCAGCGTCCGGTCCTCGTACACGCCCCGGTACTCGGCATCCAGCACCCGCGCCATCTCCCGAGCCGCCTCCGCCCGGCTCGCGAACCCACCCCGCCGCCGGGTGCGGCGCTTGCCGTCCTCCGGCGCCAGGTCCACTGCGTACGTCCACCGCCCGTGCGTGGTGTCGGCGGCCAGCTGCGGGCACGCACCAGGAACCCAACTGCTTCCCGCTGGTGCCGTCCTTGCACCCGCACCTGCGGTACACCCTGCCCCGCTTGGGACGCTGCGCCATGGAGTCCTCCTCGAACCTGGTGGTGATGGCGTGTCCAGAGTTGTGGGAGTGGTGGGTGTGGCGGCAGAGCGTGCGGGGCGGGGCGTGGAGCACGGACAAGATCGACTGGCCGGGACACGCGCTGGCGACACGCCGCGAGGGTGATCACGGTGTGCGGCTGATGGGTAGGGCAGCTTGATCGCGTGGCATCGGCCCACACGGGGTCGCTGCTCGGAGGAGTGGCAGCGGACAGGGAGGGGGCGGTCGGTGCATGCCGATGTTGAGCCAAGACGGCTGTAGCGATGGCCGTGAGGGAGCTGGTCAGCTAACTCGCAGCTCACGCCGCCCGTTGTCGCCAGCGTGCGATAGCTTTCGGATGGATTCTGAGTCGAGGGGGTTCGGTGACCGACGGTGCGTATGCGGCCGAGTTGCGAGAGTACTCGCTGGAGGTGCTCGGAGACTCGCTGGGGATGAAGCGCTGGCGGGGGCCGGAGCAGTTGCGAGCAGCCTCGTTCAGCACCGCGCGGGACTACGCCGGTCGCTTCCTGCTGGAGCTGCTGCAGAACGGGCACGACGCGCACCCGAGGCAGCGGCACGACGGTCGGGTGCACGTTCTTCTCGACGAGGACGACGGCGAGTTCGGCACTCTGCTGGTCGGCAACGGTGGCACCCCCTTCACCTGGGCCAGGGTCGAGTCGGTGTGCAACCTGGCGATCAGCGAGAAGGTGATCGGCGAGGGCATAGGCAACAAGGGGGTGGGGTTCCGGAGCGTCCTGCAGATCACGGACGCACCGGAGATCTACAGCGCCCGCAGCGAGGGGACCGGCCCGGCAGTGCTGGACGGCTACTGCTTCCGATTCGCCTTGGAGGAGGAGCTGGCGGCTCTGCTGGGGGACCGAGAGGCCGCCCGGCGAGCGGTGAAGAAGCTGCCACCGTTCCAGATTCCCTACCCCGTGGCCGAGGTGCCGGAGGCCTGTGCGCAGCTGGCCGAAGCCGGGAGCGTCACGGTGGTCCGGCTCCCGCTGCGCAATAGGGCCGCGCGCGATAAAGTCCGGCGCCGCATGCAGGAGTTTGCTTCTGCCAAGGCTCCGGTGATGCTGTTCCTGGACAGGCTGTCTAGTCTGGTGCTGGAGCGACGCGTCGCCGGTGCGGTGGAGACCGTCAGCGAGCTGACCCGCGTCGAGCGGTCGCTGAAGCCAGCTGCCCCCTCCTTGGTCGTCGGCACGGCTGCACTTGCCGTCTCGTTCGCCGAGGTCGATCTCGGCCCGGCTGGGCGCTTCGTGATCGCGCGTCACACCGTGGACGACGAGCGCCTCCGGTCCACCGTCGAGGAGGCGGTCAAGGAGGGCCGACTGGACGAGTCCTGGCGGGAATGGGCCGAGTCGGCCGTGGTGGAGGTGGCGCTGCCGGTGGCAGCCGTCAGACCGAGGCGTGGGCAGACCTTCACCTTCCTGCCGTTGGGGGAAGAAGTCCTTGCACCTTTTCCCGGCCACCTCAACGCCCCTTTCTACACGAAGATGGACCGCACCGACCTGGACCATGAGCACTCCCTGAACAGGCTGCTGTTCGAAGTGGCGGCCGAGACCTGTCTGGCAGCGTCCGAGCAGCTACGAGGGCTGCCAGGACCGCGGATGCGGCAGATGGCGGTGGACCTGGTGAGCTGGGAGTCGACGGGCCCGAGCGCGAGACTTCTGCCGGCGGCGGCCCGGCGCGTGCACGGCCGCGACCTGAGCGAGGTGGCCATCGTGCCGGCAGTGCGGATCGAGGGGGCTCCACAGGAGGCCAGCTGGACGACACCGCGGAGTGCCACTCTCTGGCCGGAATCCGAACTCGCCCTGCTCACACCAGAGAAGGCACACGCGACCGGGATCGCCGTGGTGGATCCGGAGGTCGGCACCGAGCGGCTCAGGCGACTGGCGGCGATGTGCCGAGCGCTGAAGTACCCGCTGGATCCCCCGCGGTCGGTGCTGGCGGACCTGGTGGAACGGATCGTGGCCACGATGCCGCTGCCCCGGGCTGGCGAGTCCGTCCGGGACTGGGAAGCCCTGTACGCGGACCTCGCCACGCTCTTCGAGTACGACGGGGAGGTGCTGCGCGGCCGGAAGATCCTGCTGGCCGAGGACGGGACGCTCCGGCGCGCGAACGGCGGTGGCGACAACGATAAGCCAGGGCAGCGGGAAAAGCGGCGGCAGGCGTTCTTCCAGCCCGGAAACGTTGCGCGGGCTGACGAGGGGACGCTCGCGGTGCCCGCTGTGCTCGGCAAGCGGCTCTTCTGCCTGCACGCGGATCTGAGCTGGGCCGAGAACGACGACGGTGGGCGCCGGCAGCGGGTCCGGTTCTTCCTGCAGTCGGCCGGTCTCGTCCGGCCGTTCGACGCCAAGGGCCTGCTGGAGCATGTCCGGCTGGCTCTAGTCGAGAGTGCGGATCAGAAGCTGCGTCTCCAGGCCCTCCGGTTCGTCTTCCGGCTGTGGCGCTCGAGGCAGTTCGCAGGAGAGCTGGCGCTGTCCTCGGTGGGCCTCTACGTACCCTCGGCCGACGGGGCGCTGATCCGGGCCTCTGGGGCGGCCTTCGGCACAGGATGGACGGGCACGACCGGGGACGACCTTGCAACGGTGGTGGCGGACGGGCGTGAGCTGTCGTCCGCGCTCCGGTGGATCGCGAAGCGCCTGATCGCGCCGCCGGACACACTGGCGAAGCGGGGCGAGACCCTGGACGAATGGCGCGACTTCCTGACCGCTGTGGGGGTCACCGACGGACTGATACCCGTCGTCACGGAAGGGGCCAGGCGGCGTGCCAACGGTGGCGCTTTGACGACGGCCAACCTTCTCAGGATGGCGAACCTCCCGAAGGGGGTCGACGAGCAGTGGGAGCAGCACCTGGAGCGACGATGGTCCTCCGCGTGGTACCCCCAGACGCCCTATAACGGTGGCCACGCCTATCGGCTGCCGGGCCAGGAGGTCGTGGGGCGGCTCGGCGAGGCGGCCCGATTGGCGTACGCCCGGCTCGTGCTGCGAGGGCTGGCGACGTGGACGCCGGAGCGCTTCAGGACGGTCTGGACGAGTGAGAGCAGCCGCAAGACGAACCACGAGTACGTGAGGACGCCGCTGGAGGCTTTCGTCCACCGGCAGCCTTGGCTGCCAGTACGGGGCGCCGACCGCGCGGTTCGCTGGGTGCGCCCAGCCGAGGCCTGGTACTGCCCGCCCGGAGCGGAGGAGGAGCCCGCCTTCGCGCCGACGGTCGACCGGCGGCTGCGCCAACTGCTCGAGCCGAAGCCGGTCCGCGACCGCCTGGGCGAGGCTGGCCTGCCCACCTGGGGTGAACCGGAGGACAGCGCACGCCTGGTCGCAGCACTCGGCCGGTTCCTGGAGGACGGCGCGGTCCGAGGTGACGACTGGCCGTTGACCCAGCGTGCCAACGAGCGTGCCTGGAATGACCTCGTCGCACAGCCCGACCCCGAACTCCCGGAGGACGGCGTCCTGCTCGCCGAAGTCGGGGACCGGATGGTGGCTGTACCCCTCGCTGACCTCGTCGACGACAGCGCGGTGCTGTACGTCACCGGCGACCGGGACAGCCTGGCCGCCCGCCTGATCCGGGAGATGGAACAGCCGTTGCTCGTGCTGCCTGGCATCGCGCGGCAGGTCTGCAACCTGCTCGAGGACATCTGCCCCGGTGCGGTCCGGGCCGTGGACTCCCTGGAGTTCTCGGCCACCGTCGACGGCGAGTTGGTGGACCCAGCGGTCATGGGCGAGCCGCTGGTCGACGAGTTCCCCTGGCTGACCCTGGCGGTGGCCGCACTGGCCGACCACGATCCGCACGCGCCCCGGCCGAGCGATGCCACCCTCACCGAGCTGACGGGCGCGCTCCGAGAGGTTCGACTGCACCGCTACACCGACTGGGAGGTGACCCTCGACGAGGAGCCGGTCACCGTGCCGGACCGGCTGGACGGAGTGTTGCCGCTGCCCGATGCCAAGCACCCGCTACTGCTGACGCGGGAAGGCGACCGAGGCTGGGGCGAGGTCGCCCGGTTCGCGGTCGCGATGGCCGACCTGCTCGGGCACCGCAGCTTCGGCGACCGGCTGCAGCTGGCTGCCCTGAAACTTGGGGACGCCCACGCCGACCTGCGGGCACCGGCGCAGGAGGAACTCGCCAGAGCCCTCGGCCTCTCCGCCCGCCAGCTCGAACAGACCAGCCGCCGGATCGACGGAGCCGTCGGTGGTGTCCTGCAGCGGGGCTACCCGCTGCTCGTGCACCTTCTCGGCCGACCGAAGGCCGACGAGCTGACCGAGCCGACGCCCCGGGACACCCAGGACCTCACGGCTGCGCTGCGCTCCTGTGCGAGCGAACTTCCGGTGACGGCGGAGCAGTTCGTCGATGAGGCCCGCGCGGCCCGGTCGACCGACGAACTCAGGGCGGCGCTCGGGATCGATTTCGGCGCGCTGAACTACACCCTGGCCGCCCTGGCTCCGCGTTACCAGCCGATCAGTCACGGCGAGGCGCACGAGGAGGCGCTCCGGGCGTTCGTGGACCTGCACCGGAAGGAACTGCTGAACCGGCTCCGCTGGTCGGCCCTGGGAGAGTTCGACGCCAGGCGACCGCTGGCCGACTGGCCGGAGCTCCGTACCCTCGACTGGATCACGGCGCCTTCGGCCTGGGCCCTCGCCGTCGACGTCGTGAATACCGGACTGCTGCGGGCGCAGGTCGAGGATGCACTCGTCGTACGGTTGGGAGGGCCGGTCCCGGAGGAGGGGGACCCGCTGCCGCCGATCGACCACGCGCGCGGCCGGAACAAGAGCGTGATCGCGGGCAAGGCGGAGGACCTCGTTGCCCTGGTGACGGCGTCCGGCCGGACGCTGCCCGACGCGCTGTCGGCCCTCGACCCGGGAGAGGAGGTCACCGCCCGGCTGGAGGCGGCAGGTGCGCTCGATTTCCGACTGCTGGGCCCGGACGATGTGGTCGCCTGGCTGGCCGCGCTCGGGCAGTGGCCGGGTGACCTGCCCCGTACGGCGGACCTCGACCGCCATGGGTTGACTCCGGAGGACCTGGACGAGGTACGGAACGAGGCGAACCGGGCCCGTGCAGCGAGGGAGCGCGCCAGACGTCTCATCTCGGTGGGGAGCCGGGAGCTCGATGCGCACTCCGGCGACTTCACCGAACTGACCGCTGTACTGCGCGAAGCGCTGGAGGCCCGGCCCGAACTGGTCGGCGGTCGTCACCACTTCGCCCAGCTCACCCCGGTCGCGCCGCGGAGCGGGGGGAGCGGCGCGAGGCACCGTCCGGGCAGCGGCCGTGGCCGGGCGGACAGCGGACTCTCCCAGGCTCAGCGGACAGCGATCGGTTACGCGGGCGAGTGGTATGCCTACCACTGGCTGTGCCGACAGTACCCCGGCACCGACGAGAGCAGCTGGGTCTCCACCAACCGTCGCGGTGCGTTCCCGGGAACACCGGGGGACGACGGTCTGGGCTTCGACTTCCGGGTCGGCTCCGGCAAGCAGCCCCTGATGTTCGAGGTCAAGGCGACGCAGGGGCAGGGCGGACAGATCGAACTCGGGGAGAGCGAGGTCCGGGCGGCCCAGCAGCATGCCAGCCACGACCGTTGGCGGCTGCTGGTGATCACCTCGGTCCTCGACTCCGAAGGGCTCCAGGTGCGCATGCTCCCCAACCCCTTCGGCGCGCGGGGGCGCGGGTACTACCGCGAGGAGGGCGGCGCTTTGCGCTTCACCTACCACTTGTGATCCGGGCAGGAGAGGCTCGCGATCGACTGGGACACGCGCTGGCGACTCGCCGAGAGGGTGATCACGGTGTGCGGATGGTGGGTAGGGCAGCTTGATCGCGCCACATCGGCCCGCACCGGTTCGCGGCCGGGAGGAGTGGTCGCGGGCCGGGACAAGGCGTCTGCCAGTCGGCCGTGGGTTGTTGATCTCGTACAACCCGGAGCACGTGCGGTGCGTGGCGCCGGGCCTCGGACCGGTCTTCGGAGTGAGCGTTGGCGGGCGCCGGGAATTCCTGCGAGGCCACACGGAATTGGCGAGTGTGGGATTTCTGGAAGCAATTCTCTGCCTGGAGTCCGGCCTGGGCCAGATTGATTTCTCCCGGGACTCCTTGGCTTCTGTCCGGTGGCTCTCTGGGCTATCTGCCGGAATCGCTGGATTGAAGGCCGGAGTGACGTTACCCTGGAGGCATGAACGTCACCCGGACCCTCCGTCAAGCCCCCGACCTGGGGACCAGCTGGGGACCAAACGTCATGCGCGCTGCCGCGCGAGGTGCGCGAAACATGCTCGTCTGCACATGCACGACGTGCGCGTGGGCGCATTTTGAGGGATAGTAGGATATCCCTACTAAACTGGGGGTCAAGGGGTCGCAGGTTCAAATCCTGTCGTCCCGACGTGAGTCGGAAAGGCCGTTGGCCGGGAGAAATCCCAGGTCAGCGGCCTTTTGCATGACGCCCCGTCAGGGACCATGGAAATTGGTTCGCATACTGTTTGGGACCACTTTGGGACCAGGGCCCAGGAGGTCGGGGGCAACGCTCCCCGATGGGTGTGCCGTTCGGTAACTGGTCGCTGCTGGTCAGGCCGTGTATCTGTACTCGTTGATGACGCCGCCGAGCAGTCGGGTGCGTAGGAGCCGGTCAGCGGTCAGGTCGTCTTTGGGCACTGGGTGCTCTTGGGCGAGCGGAGGGGGCTGATTTCGAGCCTGGTGTGGGCGATGGCGGTTGTAGTGCCGGGTGTAGGCGTCGAGGACCTGCTGGGCGTGGGTCTCGTTCCATATCAGCAGGTGGTCGAGGACTTCGCGCCGCAGGGTTCCGATGACTCGTTCGCAGTGGGCGTTCGCTCGCGGAGCACGGGGTGGCGTTTCGATGACCTCCACGTCCTCAGCCTCGAAGACAGCGTCGAAGGACGCGGTGTACTTCGCGTCCCGGTCGCGGATCGGGAAACGCGGTGATTCGACCCGGGCGCCCAGCTCGTTCGCGAGGTTTCTCGCCTGTTGCACCGCCCAGGGACGCGTCGGATGGGCGGTCACCCCGGTGACGTGCAGTCGGCGCGTGCCGTGGTCGAGGAACATCAGCGCATACACCCGGCGGCAGGTCGACCAGATCGATGTGCACGAAGTCGCAGGCGACGACACCCTCGGCCTGCCGCCGTCAGGATCTCCCAGACCGTCGTCGTGCCGATTGGATGCCCGAGGCGGACCGGTTCGCCTTGGATCCGACGGCAGCCCCAGCGCGGATTCTCCTTGGCCGGCCGCGGCACCAGCCTCTTCAGCGCGCTTGCGGTCGGCGGCCTGCCGGGCCTGCCCCGCCGCTTGCCGTAGTCCCACTTCCGGGTGACCAGCCTGCGGCGCCGCGCGAGCAGAGTCCCGGGCGTCACCGGAAACACCTTCGCCCACCGGCGCCTGGGGATCAGCGAGGACAGCGCCGCGAACCACAGCCGGTCCGCCGGCTCGTACCGCACCGGCGCGGTGAGTTGCCTGCGCAGTACCGCGTTCTCATGCCGTGGCACCAGCAGTTCGGCGTCTTTGGCCGCGTTCCGGCGCAGCGGCATCGCCGGAACCGACAGCGGTTTCCGCGCCACCTGATACACCAGTGAGACGATCACCTGGACAGGGTTCCAGCAGGCCGTGACGGCGCGCCAGACCCACTCCTAGCAGCACCGATGAGCTTCCGAACGGCACACCATAGGTTTACACGATCGCCCCGCGTCGGACCTCGTCGAGGACCTTCTCGAGAAGGCCGGGTACGTTCCGGCCACCGAGGACGAGTTGGCGATCCAGCAGGCGATTCGCCGTCTCGCAGGAGGTCTCGCTGACGAGCGTGCAGCCGTGACACGCTGACAGGTTGAGGGACGAAGAGCCCTGGTGGTCGCTCTCGATGCAGACGGGATCGTTCGAGCAGACGTCCGCGTCGTTGAGGGCGGCAAGCAGCAGCGGGACGAGCTTGTCCGGTGCTCCGAGTCGGACGAGTCCGCCGAGCGTTCCCTGGGCATCGCCGGCGGCGGTGTAGATCAGGATGCCAGCGGTGTGGTCCGAGCGCTCGGAGTTGGCGTAGACGCGTTCCTGGAGTGCAGCCGACGCGTAGCCGCTGGCGAACGCGAGCCTGCGGATGAGTAGGTGGGCGATCGTGTGCAGGGCGATGAAGCGGGGTTCGGGGGCGTCGAGGCGGTGGGCCCAGGGGCTCGTCGCGCGTCGGTCCACCAGGATCTCGGCTCGGTCACGGACCTTTGGCAGGTTCTCCCATCGTGAGAGCCGCTCCTCGTCGAAGCGGAGGAAGATCCCCTCGCCGAACACCTCGACGGCCGGGTAGACCGGCATGCGCCGCCGATCGGGGCCGAGGTCGGCCGGGATGAAGTCGGCCTCGGCGTCGTGGCGTCGGAAGCCCTTGAGGGCCCGTACCTCCCGGACGCGCCGGACCTGACCGACGTCGACGAGGTGGCTCGTCAGAGAGGAGGGCCATTTCGGGTCGGTGGGGACCTTCCACCCGTCGACGACGAAGTCGCCTGCGGCGTCGTCCCTTCCGGCTTCGAGCTTCCCGAGGAACGCGGCCCACTCGCCGTCCTTAAGATCGAGGAGAGGGGTGTCCGCGGAGTCGTCGTCCCCGGCCGCGACGCGCTTGACCTCCTCCGCGGTCACCCCGACCTCGGCCGCGATCCATTCGGCCACCATCTCAGCCTGCGGACCGCCGTTGTCGGCGACCATCCTGTCGAAGTAGACGTGGCCTCGGATGCGGTCCGTGACCTGCACGGACTGCGGACGTTCCTCGGGGATGTCCAGGGCCGAGAGGCGTTCGGCGATGTAGTTGCCGGTGGCACCGCGCTGGACGGCGACGAGCCGGTGGTCGCAGGCGTCTCCAGGCTTCGGCTCTTCCCAGGGTTGGGTGCCGTCGCAACGGATGTAGTCGCGGTGCAGGGAGTCCTCGCCGGCCAGATCGGAGAGCGGGCGGGAGCGCTTGCACGCGGTGCAGTGGACGCGGAGCGCGGCCAGACCCTCACCGTGCCGCATCGAGCGGACGAACTTCAGTTCCGTGAACGCGCGGCAGTGTCGTACGACCTCGGTGATGCCACCGTCGGTGCCGCGGTGCGCCCACTTGAACCAGGGAATGTCCTGGATGTGGCTGCCCCTCCGGCAGACGGCGACGTAGCGCATCGGAACGAGCGCCCCGCCGCAGGCGCACTTGTTGATCCAACGGCCGTTCTTCTTGCCGGTGAACTTGGAGAGTCGCGTGCACTGCTCGCAGAACCGCCATGCTGGGAAGCGCCAGTAGAGCAGATGGTCGGTGTCCTTGGCCGCCCGCCCGGCGTGAGCGGGTGCCTGGCGCAGCACGCCGGCGCCCAGCCGCTCGAGCAGCCGGTCGCAGCTGATCTCCGGGGCCTGCTTGCGGTCCCACCACGAGGTGTCGGGGGCGATCAGTGACTCCCCGAGTACGTCCACCACAGCCCCCACGCCGAAGGGCGTGATCGTCTCCGAGAGACGCAGGTCATGCAGGATTCGTTCCACGGTCGGCTCCTTCCGACGGCTCGCGCACCTGTACGGCGACGTTCGGTTCGACGGACCGCATCGAGTCGCCGACGAGCCAGCCCTCCCTGTTCTGGTCGAATCGCTTCAGCAGCGCCCGATCCTCGGCCTTCTTGTACTCGTACAGCAGTGGGGCGCGGTCGTCGCGGGCGCGCTTCGCTCGGTGATCCCACTCGTTCAGCAGCCGCCACACCTGGGCCGCCGTCTCCTCGGCCTCGATGTCCTCCGAGCGGCTCACCAGGGCGACGAACGCCGAGACGATCCTCTCGACCGCCTCACGCATCCGGTCGTCGTCCAGATCGAGGCGGTCCGCGGCGTCGTTCGCGGCGAGGGGCGGCAGCGAGTGCCGCAGTAGCGCCACGAGAGCGCCCGCCAGCGACCGCTCGCGGGAGGCCGTCGACCAGGGGGTGACGCTCGTCGGTTCGACGTTGCGGTAGAGCGCCTCGTGGAAACCGCGGAAGGACTCGAAGTGCGAACGGTCGCGTGCCCGGTTGGAGCGGAACAGCGTCGTGACGATGCCGTTGTTCGACCCGCGGCCGACCCGGCTGGTGGCCTGGATGTACTCCGAGGTCGTCTTCGGCTGGCCGACCATCAGCATCAGGGCCAGGCGGGGGATGTCGATGCCGACGGAGAGCATATTGGAGGACAGGACGACGTCGACGGCATCGCTGGTGACGTCGGCGCTGCGGCCGAGTTCGCGCAGGTCGTTGGGCAGCTCCTCCGGACCCCGCCTACTGGTGAGTTCCAGCACCCGCTCCGCCCTGACGCGGCGCAGCGGCAGGGCCAGCCGGTCCGAGCGCGGTTCGAGGCGCCCGTTGACGTCGTCGACCACCAGTGTCCCGGTGCGCCCGAGCTCGCGGAGGCTGTTGTGGTACATCACGGTGGTCCAGTACGAGTCGCGCGTGCCTCCCGAGTCGGGGGTCCGGGCGAGCACCTCCGGGATCTCGATCAGCGGCGACGCCGCGGAGATGACTGCGGAGACCTGGGACAGGGACTGCGGCATCAGCCCGACGTAGAGGCGGCCCTCGCCGCTCTCGATGGGGCGGGAGAAGAAGGTGCGGTCCCCGTCGAGTCCCGCCGGCGGATACAGGGCGACGTCGCGCCCGTACAGCCCTCGGACCTGCTCGGCGGAGGCGCGGATCGTGGCCGTCGAGGCGATGATCTTGGGCGGGATGCCACCCCGACTCAGAAGTAGCTGGATCACGGCATCGAAGACGGCGACCGTCGTGCCGAGCGGGCCCGACAGCAGATGGAGCTCGTCCTGGATGATCATCGACGGCTGCAGGTAGGGCCTACCGAGGCCGAGGAGGGCGCCCGCCGTGGTGTTGAACTGCAGGCGGGCGAACTTGTCGACGGTCGCGAGCAGGATCGTCGGCGGATCCTCGTAGAGGACCTCGTCGACCACGGCCACGGGGAGTCCCCCGCTGAACCGGCAGTCGCCGTCGGTGCAGTGGACGAGGACGTCGTTGCCGACGAGCCGGAAGCCGTACCGGCCCGGGTCCATGCTCCTGGAAGCGGGCACGAGCGGGGCGCCGCACCACGGACAGCCCTCAATCTGGAACCTGTTCGCCTCCTCGGGCTTCGCGGCCTTGTGCAGACGGTCGAGGGCGCCCTTGGCGTCGGCCCTTGAACGGGGCGTGACCTCGTTGCCGACCCAGAGCCCGATGGAGAACCGGGCCATCCCCGCCGTCCGCGGGTCGTCGTGCCGTAGAAGCTCCATCGCGCAGACGAGCGAGGCCGCACGCTGGAACTGCTGGGCGGTCAGGAGGCGCAACGTGTAGCGGGTGATCACCGCGGTGCCAGCGCCCTTGGCCCCGTGGACGAGCCGGCGGCGGAAGACTTCGATCGCCGCAAGACCGAGATAAGCCTCCGTCTTGCCGCCACCGGTGGGGAACCAGATCAGATCTACGAGCTCCCGGTCGGAGTGTGTCTCGTCGACGGTGGAGGCCAGCGCAACTAGCAGAAAGCCGAGCTGGAAGGGGCGCCATCGGGGCTCCTCCACGTTATCCACGGCCCCGTCGCGCTTGATCGAAGTCTGGCGAATCTGCAGCCTCATCGCGGTCATACCCAGTGCGAACGCGATCCTCAGCCTGTCCTGCTCCGGGGCGCGTAGAAGGTCGACGCCGTCCGCCATCCGGTCCGCGGCAGTGCGTGCCCGGTGGGTGATCGCCCGTGCGACCGGGGTGTCCGCACCGAAGCCCTCGACGCGCCCCTGCTGCTCTGAGACCCAGTCGGAGAAGGCCCGGACGAACGCGTCGAGCATCGGTACGACCTCCTCCGGCCGGGTGTCGATCCGTGACAGGTTCTCCAGCAGCAGTGCCCGGGTCGCCTCCGAATCCACGTCGAACCCGACGGTCTCCACGGCGGGTACCACGAACGACGGCACGGGAGCCAGGAGGACGCGCGTGCACACACCGTCCTCGACTTTCCAGTCGGCCGCCATGCCGTGTCCCACCGCGTAGACCTTCTTGTCGCGGTAACGAAAGCGCAGTTCCGCCGACTCGCCGTCCACGTCGAAGGACCTCGGCACGTCGTACTCCAGGATCTGGCCACCGGGAGCCGGCATGGCGTGGAGAGCGACCTGGAAGAGCATCCGGGCGATGTCCTGCCGGTCGTTGTCCTGCGACTGCGACCGTACACGCGCGTGGACCGTCACCAGATGGGCGTCTCCGTAGCGACGCCATCTCGAGCCGATCTCGAACTCGACCTCGCCCGCCCGAAGTGAATGCGGGGCTAGCTTCTGGGCGAGCTCCAGCCCCTCGAAGGAGAACGGGCGGCGTCGCCAGCGCGGCGGACCGTCGTCCGGGACCGGTTCGTATGTGCCTCCGGAGAAGTCGCAGAGCACCGTGGGCCGGTCCGTGACGAAGGAGATCGCGACGGACGACGGGCGCCAGTCCTCGGCAAGGGGCACGGACGCGCCGCCCTCCTCCACCTCTCCCTGAGGCACGTCCGCCTCGACGTCGTCCGCGATCCCGGCCGTGGACTCCGCTTCCGCGACGGCAGGACTGTACGGCATCGGCGGGAACAGCATTCCGACGGCGTACTGCCGGTCCGGCAGGTTGAACACCACCTCGTCGTCGCCGCCGTCTGGTCCGACGTAGGCCGCTCGAAGGTGCTTCAGGACGCTCCTCTGCGCCGCGGTCATGGTCATGCGGTCTCCAGCCGGTATCGGACGAGCTGCTGGAGGCGCCGCCTGTCGTCCTTGGACGCGACCACGTGCAACGAGACCCGGGCGCGGGTGACCGCGACGTAGAGCGCCGCCGTCCCGGTCTCGTCGAAGGTCGTGGGCAGATCGCAGACGACGACGTGTTCCGCCTCCAGGCCCTTGGCGTACCGCGGGCTCGTCACGATGAATCCGTTGCCCGTTCTGGCCGGAGCGTCGGTGGACGCGACGCCGACGATCCAGATGTCGTCCTTGCGGATTCCGTCGGCGACCAGCTTCCCGGCGACGGCCTCGGCCTCGTCGACGCCGGCGTCCCCGCCGGGTGTGTGCCACTGGACCTTCTCACCGTGCACGATGCCCGGGTCCCCGACGTCGGCGCCCAGGTACTCCTGGACCATGTGCACCATCGCCCGGGTGTTGCGCACGTTGAGACTGAGGTCGAACAGGGAGGCCTCGGGGTTGACGAGTTCGAGGATCTCCTCGTCGTAGTTCCCGTCGACGTGCGCCTGGTTGTTCATGTCGAGGAACATGCGCCACCGGCCCGCGGCCCGTCCGCCCGCGACGACCTGGTCGAGTGTGTCCATCGCCTCGGCGGTCATCAGATCCTGCGCCTCGTCGACGAACACGGCGTCGTAGATCTTGTCGGGCCCGAGTCGGTGGAACGGAACGATGTCGATGTCGAGGTTGACCACGTGGGGGGCGAAGAAACTCAGGAGCTCGGGGGAGTGGAAGGTGATCAGGACGGAGCGTCCCTGGTCCGCCTCCTGCTTGGCCGCCTCCGCGAGGACGAGTGACTTGCCCGTGCCAGCGCCGCCGAACACCATGATCCGGGGGTTTCGCGCCATCGAGGCGAGGACCCGAGCCTGGCCGGCGGTGGCGTGGTTCTGCTCCTCGATGACCGCGCCGCGCTGGGCGTCGACGACGGGCATGCGCGTGAACTCCCCGAACAGGCGCGTGCGCAGCTCCTCCGTCCGGGCGAGCCTCCGGTTCCCCGGAGGCGCCACCGAGGCCTTCGCGATCAGGTCGAGGGCGGCCGTCAGCCTTGTGACGGTCATGTCGTCCTTCGCCAGCCAGTGGGTCGGGCGCCATTCGATCGCGTGTGGGGGCGTGGGGATGTCGGGCGTGACGACGACGGCCTCGTGCGGGAACCAGCCGGCGCCCTCCTCCTGGAGGACGTCCCTCAGCGCGTACATGGCGGACTCGGCCTGCTTCATCGGAGGGTCGGACAACTTGTGCCAGTCGCCACGTCGGTCGACGCTGTACCACGTCCCGTCGTGTTTGCCGACCCCGCCCCCCTTCACCTCGACGACGATCACGACCTTCTTCCACAGGATGACGAAGTCCGCCTCTGCCCGCTGCTTGTAGGCGTGCGAGCGCAACCGCACCGAGTGGAAGGCGACGGCCTCGGGGTCGCCCTCCACGTCCCGCAGCAGACGGGCGAGCCTGAGCTCGGCGTCACTTGCGGCGTTGCGCTCGATATCCTTCAGGCCGGGTACGAGGATCACGCGCGCTGCTCCTGCCACAGGTCCTCGTACTCGCGGTACCCGAGGAACGAATTGACGTCTCCGAAGTTGTCGGCCATGTCCACGATCAGGCACATCTCCTTTCCACCGTTCTTCGGGCCACGCAGGCCGCGGCCGGCCATCTGGATGTAGGCGTTGGGGCTGAAGGTCGGACGGGCGATGTAGAGAGCCCGCACGCCCGGTGCGTCGAAGCCCTGGATCAACAGGTCGCAGTTGGCCAGGACACGGATCTTCCTGGCCTTGAACCGTTCGATGATGTCGCGGCGCTCCTGCCGGCCGGTCTGCCCGCTCACCGAGGCCGCCGCGACGCCGCGGTATCGCAGCGTCGCGGCGAGTACCTGGGCGGACAGGACGCTCGGGGCGAACACGAGTACCGGCCAATCCGGATCGCGGCTAATGATGTCCTCGACCAGGGTCTTCATCCGGACGTGGCTCTGGCCGATGCGGTCCAGAACGGCCGGGCTGATGCGTCGCAGCCGTGTGGCCTCGTCGCGCTCCTCGTCCTTGAGGACGACCTTGATGCCGTCGAGCACCTCGTGCTCGACCCGTGCCAGCACTCCGCGTGCGACGAGTTCCTCGTAGACGTTCCCCTCGAACGCCTTGAGCTTGTGCTTGCCGAATCGGCTCGCGAGAGCTGCGGTCCCTGTCGTGGACCTGCCTTTGAACGGCGTCGCGGAAAGGCCCACCAGAGGCCGCTCCCAGCCACGTCCGGCCACGCCGAGCCAGTTCAGGATCCGGGTATAGCGCTCGGACTCGCCCGCACGGTGTCCCTCGTCGACGATGACGGCCGAGGCCCTGCTCAACCACTCGTACTCGGCCGCGCCCAGGACGACGTCGAGCTTGGCGTCCGTGGCCACCACGACGCTGAACTCGGTGTCCGGCTGGTGTACGACGTTGTTCTCCCATAGACGTCCGATCGTCAGCGGACGCTCGTCACCGAGCCCCCGCCACACCGTGCTCCAGGTTTGTACAGCCTGCTCGCAGAGCTCCGACGACTGCGCGATCCACAGCACCGGGCCGCAGAGACGGCCCTCGGTGAAGAGCCTGAGAACGGTCTCCACCGCGACGCGGGTCTTGCCGGCACCGGTCGGCAGTTCCACCATCGCCTTCCGGTGGCGGCCGTTCTCTTCGAGGCGCGTGAGCACGTCGGCTAGCCGATGACTGATATCAGCCTGGAAGTCGTGGAGGTTGTTGAGCTTCACGGCGCCCGGGACGACGAACTCGGCGGGCTGGCGTTCGGTCCTACGGCCGGCGTACTCGGCCGGGAACCCCATTCTCCGCAGCCAGGAGACGGTCAGGGCGCCGCCGGCCCACGTCGTCGGAACGTCGGGGAAGCCCATGTCCCGGAACAGGGGGACGAGCAGTCTGATCGAATCCGCGCCGTAGACTTTGAGGAAGAGGTCGGCGACGGATGTGTCGTCGTCGACCAGACCCTGCGCCTCGAGTGCCTGCCACAGGCCCTTGGGCAAGGCGTCGCGCAGGTCGTCGGGTCCGATGTAGACGTCGAGCCGTTCCTCGTCGCTCGTGGCGGCGAGGGCCTCCTGACGGAGCAGCTCGAGTCTGTCACCGATGCCGGCCTTGCGGACGTCCTCGAGTTCGGCGTTCGTCAGACGCAGCTCGAAGGCGTCGTTGACGATGTGCAGGAGGCGTTGCTCGTCCGCGTCGCCGCGAGCGACCAGATCATGCCCGTCGAGGTGCCACTTGAGCGAGTCGTCCTCGACGCCGTCGTCCTTAGTCACCCGCTTGACCACCTGGACGGCCCTGGTGATCGTGGCGTCGACCAGGCGGTCGGCCACGAGTGTGCCGCGGAGCCCGGTGAAGACGTCGAGCACCCGCTCGCTCTCCTGTACGCCCTCGACGATCATCGAGAAGGCGAAGCTGTCCTCGAACCGGCCGCAACCCGCCAGCGCGACGAGTTCGTCGGCCTGTTCGTCCGTCACTCTCAGGCGGGGACGCTGACGTGTAGAGAGGTAGTCCTCCTGCTCGTCCGTGGTGGCGAGATACACCGACGACGGGGAACGTCGCTCGATCACGCGCCCCACCCTGGCGGGGATTCCGGGGGGTCGGGTGCCGGGATAGGCGACACGGCACGCCGTCCGGACGAAGTCGACGAGCACGGTGTCCCGGGTGTGCGGATCGAACAGCGGTGCGTCGAGCGCTTCCCTGAACACGTGGGCGGGCACCGCGTCGAGCTCGTCCGGCAGTTCCAGGACGTCGGCTACCCGCTGGGACCCCTTGAACAGCGGAAGCAGGCTTGCGTACTGCACGAGGGACGGCGCCACCACGTCGGTGGGCGCGTGGAACCCTCGGTTCGACTGGAGCAGCCCGGCCTGCTCCACCGCCCAACGGACCGGTGACCGGACGGAGTGCACCGCGCCCGTGTCGAGGTCCTCGCAGGTCCAGTCCTGGTCACCAGCCTGAAGCAGCCCGGTTGTCCAGTTCGCGCGCAAGTGCTTCGACGCGCCCTCGTCGCGCAGGAGCAACAGAACGGAGAATGGACCCGGACCCGCACTGGGGAGGAAGTCGATGTTCTCGAGCGGACGTTCGCCCGGGCCCCGCTGGGCGTTGAGCGTCTCCAGGACCCACTCCCGGTACCGCCAGAGGCACGGCTCGTCCTCGAGCGCGTAGTCCTTCACGGGGGCGCGGACGACCCCGAGCCCGTGGGCGACCACTGGCAGGCAGCGTTCGCGGTCCAACGACCTCCTCGTGTGGTCGTCGCCCAACGGCTCATCGAGGTCGAGAACTTGGTGAGGCCAGGCCCAACCGCCTGCGAGAGTGGGCACCTTGACCGTGGCTGGGTGATCGGCGATAGCCTTGAGCGCGACGGCGCCGGGGACGCCTCGGACCGCGGTCCAGAGTTTGACGAACTCGTCGTCGCCCGATTCGGTCGACAGGGCGGCGAGGCGCGCGTTGAGGATTGCGAGAGGGTCCAGGTCCCGGAAACCGGTTCCCCTGAGGCCAGCCTCCACCCCCGGTTGTGTCAGGAAGCCCGCGGAGACGAAGACCGCCCCCTCGATCTCGACTCCCTCCTCCTGGTGCAGGAAGACGGTGTTCCTGTCGCCGATTGCGTGGAGGCCGTCGCTGGTGGGGATCACTTTGGCCCGCTCGATGTCGGGCAGGCTCCGGTGCCCGAGCGCGAACTTGAACGCGTTCGCCGCGGACGGCGCATCCGTTCCCTCGGCCCACTCGCGTAGCCAGGAGAGTAGCCCACGCTTCCGCAGCTCCGTCAGCGCCCGCTTCATGTCCCGGTCGTCCTGGTCGAGGACGCCGCGGGACGGCGACGCCGCGAAAAGCTGCCGAAGACGGGTGAACCGTTGTCGGGACGCGTAACAACGCCAGTGCGGAACGTCGTCGCCGGTGTTCGGGGAGTGGATCCACGCCTGATGGACGGTCTGATCGACCTCGACGGCGAAGTCCAGCGGAGTGAGTTCGGAGGTGTTCCGCAACGTGCCCGTGGCGTCGGGGACGAGTGTGTGGGAGGCTGAGATCCCCGGTACGTGCGCGCACAAGTACTCGTCGCCGAACGAGAGCTGCTCCCTTCCTCGTGCCGGCATGTAGTCGAAGTGGGCCGCTTGGTCGTCGGATGTGGCCACCAGCGGCAGCACGTCGACGAACATCTCCGACAGCGTTCCGAGGATCTCCCGGTTGTACTTGTTCCTGAGCAGCGTCGTCCGGTCGTCGTTCACGCTCCACGGGGCGTTGAAGAGCGCCGACGCCGACGTCTGGTCCTGGAGCGGGAAGTAGGACCAGAACCGCCCGATGCGCTGCCTCGCGTGGCGCCTCGGAACCGCGACGGTGACCTTGACCTGATTGCGGGAGACGGCCTCCCCGACCTGCCGGCGGGCCTCCGGGGAAGGTGTGTGCATCCGGTTCTCGACGATCCACTCGTCGCCGTTGCCGTCGGGGTCCTCGATCCTGAAGACGCCTCCCCCCAGGTCCCGGGACGTGTGCGTCGTCTCGAACGAGTCGTGACCGAGCACTCTGAGCCTCACCTCCCGCACGGCGCCGGCGAAGAGGAGGAACTCCGAGGAGAACTCCTCGATCTCCCCGCGGATCCTGTCGAGGCCGGACGCGTCCGAGAGCTTCACGACCGTGGATGCCCAGGACGCGAGCCCCGCGAGAACGGGGTCCTCCGCGAACGCGGCGTCCGGCTCGAGGACCGTCGCGGTGCGGAGAACCGGATACCGCTTCACGGCCGACGTGATCTTGGCGATTTCATCCCGGGCCACAGGAGAGTTGAACTCGAACGACACCGAACGGCTGAACACCTGAGGGGCGCTCGAGACCGCGAGAACGGACTTGAACCCGAGGCCGAACCGCCCGATCTCGTCGCCCCGCTTGCCGCTGAGATGCGCGTGAGTGATCGCGGTGAGCCCGTTCCTCGAGAACGGGCGACCGTCGTTGGCGCAGTAGAGAGTCCGACTCTCCGTGTCGAGGACGATCTCGACGCGACCGGTGAACCCGCCCTCGTCCCCGCCTACGCCCGACATCGCGTCGGCGGCGTTCTGAACCAACTCCAGGAGCGTGCGGGTGGCGTATCCCCCGACCCGGATGGACTCCTCATGGTTCGCGTGCTCGGAGACGAGGTGCGGATTCGCTCGGTAGGAGGCGATGGCCCTGTCGAACTGGGTCTCGACCTCCTCCACGAGACACGAGTCCGGCGTCCAGGACCGTCGTGCCGTCGTCACAGGTGGGTGCTCCTCGCGTCCAGGTCTTGCGCGCTGCGGCCAGTCGTACATCCGCTCGGAGCGGTCTGAGACGTCCTGGAGCCACGCGACATCGGGTATGGAGATCCTCTGTGGGCGGGGTCGCCCGACCCACCCGCCCGAGGACGACATCGATGGCTGCCAGCCGGGCTGTGTGCCGATCTTTCAGTCCGACCCCCGCATGTCACCGCTTGCCGGCAGGACGTGTACGTCCCCCGCAGATCCCCACTGCACAGGACTCTAGACCACGGGATCTGACGGGAAGACGGATCCGGGATGAGTGGCCTAACCGAGATCTTCCGATCCGCACGGGGGTGGCGGGACTACCGTCGCTCGACGTCGAAACGTGCGGAACGGGGATGTCATCTGGGCCCGGTATCCGGGGTCTTGGTGGCCTGAGTGATCATCGGTGCGGGACGACGAGCGGAGATCGGTGAGGGCCCGCCCCTCGAACCCGGTCGACCTGTTCGATCACCAGGCGGGCCGCCTCCTCGGCGGGGACGTGTTCCCAGATGCGGATGACCGCCCATCCGTGGTCTTGCAGCAGTCGTACCGTCTCGGCGTCGCGAGCTCTGTTCTTCTCCAGCTTCTCGACCCAGAAGGCCCGGTTCGTCGCGGGCACGCCGTGATGTTCCGGGCAGTAGTGCCAGTAGCAGCCGTCCACGAAGACCGCGACCTTGTCTTTCGTAAAGACCACGTCGGCGGTCCGGCGCAGGGTGGGTACCGGCCGGGCGGCCACGCGATACCTGAGCCCGGCGCGATGCAGTAGCGATCGCAGGCGCAGCTCGGGCGTGGTGTCTCTGCCCGTGTTCGAGCGCATGGACGCCCGTGTCGCGGGGGAGGAGGCCCACGAGTCCGGGGGTAGTGAGGTCTCGGTGAGCAGTCCGGCCTCCTGGGCGAGGTGCCAGCCCTCGCGCAGGTTGGCGGCTCGCGTGGGGTGATCCACCTCACCCAGGGATACGTTCTTCCGATGTCCGTCGGCCGACCACCGCAGGGCCGCCTTGACCCGGCCGGTCCGTGCGGATCTGTTCAGCACGACGCTCGCGGGCCGGAGTCGCCCTTCGCCCACGTCCACCAGGCGGTGGTCGTGGCCTCCGGCGGCCCGGTCCTGTTCCCTTGAGCGCTGGGCCGTGCCGAGCCCCGGCTTGGGCCGCCATGAGCGGTCCGTCGGCTTCGACGACCCGACTGGAGCTGCGACAGTCACCGATGATCCCCTACCCGTCGTGCGTGTGCTCTGGAGTCGACGATACGGCCGCCGGCCGACGGAGGGCAGCCCTGCCCGTCGGAACGGGGCGGAATCAGGGCCGGCGTGATGCCCCCCTCGCGTAGTAGAGTCTAGGTTTGCTCTGTGTGTTGTTCCCGATAGGGCTGGCCGGCTAGAGTGCCTGCATGGCCGACACCCCTTCCACGACCAGCGCATTCGATCCGCCTCACAGTGGGAAGTCCCCGCACTCCGGGGACTTCCGGGTGATCGATCTCTTCGCGGGTTGTGGCGGGTTGACCAAGGGATTCGTCGACGCCAGGTACCACGGGAAGTCGGTCTACCGCCCCATCGCCGCGGTGGAGCTCGACAAGGCCGCCGCGGCCACCTATGAGGCGAACTTCGGCGCCCACATCCACCAGGGCGACATCGCCGACTGGGTGAATCGCGAGGCGGGAATCCCCAAGGCCGACGTGGTCCTCGGCGGCCCGCCGTGCCAGGGTTTCTCCAGGCTCGGAAACCAGGATCCCGACGACGAGCGCAACCAGCTGTGGCGTCACTATCTGACCGTCGTCGCCGCCGCCGAGCCGAAGTTCTTCGTGATGGAGAACGTCGACGCCTTCAGGCAATCCCCAGAATTCGCTCTCCTCGTGAACGAGACCCGGCCCGGAGGCCTCCTCGAGGACTACCTCATCCGACACGACCTGATCAACGCCGACGATCACGGCGTGCCCCAACGTCGGAAGCGGACCATTCTCGTCGGGGCGCGGAAGGACCTCACTGCCCCCGGTTCGGGCAAGCGGCTCGGCCAGCTGTCGGAGATGGAACTCGTCGACCTCCTGATCCCCGGGCCGACCGTCAACCGGCCACGCACCGTCTGGCAGACGATCTCCGAGCTCGTCCTGAAGAAGCAGACCCCGCAGCTGCCCGCTCGAGGGTTGACGGTCAACGGCGTTCCGGGCCCGTACTCCATGGACGAACTGCACCTTCGGCGAAGCGGCATCACCCAGAAGTCGATGAAGCGCTACGCCGCCATCCCAGAGGGCGGGAACCGGTTCGACATCCCGTTCGAGCTGCTGTCCGCCTGCTGGAAGAAGCACAAGAGCGGCTCCGGCGACGTCATGGGCCGGCTGTACCGCGACAAGCCCTCCGTGACGATCCGGACCGAGTTCTTCAAGCCGGAGAAGGGTCGATACCTCCACCCCTGGCTTCACCGCCCGATCACCCACCTTGAGGCGGCGCTCCTGCAGAGCTTCCCCATGGACTTCAAGTGGTGCGGAAGCCGTAACCAGATCGCCCGCCAGATCGGCAACGCCGTGCCCGTCGGCCTCGCCCGCGCCATCGCGGAGCATCTCGCACCGCTTCTGTCGGCCCAGACCGAACAGGTCCCCGCGCCCGCTCCGAAGCGTCGCCGTCGCACCGAGGAACCGGTCCTCGTCGCGGCGTGACCCCCGTGGGGCGTGCTCGACCGTGACATCAGTGCGTATGGGAACGATGATCGCGTTGCGGTACGGTCATCACGTTGTGGGGGCCGGCCGAACAGGGGTTTCGCGCCGGATCGGGTGTGGGTGGAAGGGCATCTGTGGACGAGTTCGACGCGCAGTACGAGCACTTCCGGGGTTTGATCAAGCTGCATACACCGGAGCAGGCCCTTGCGATGCTCAAGCTGTTCCGAGTGGACGAGGACATCGTCAAGCGCATCGGCGAGCGCCATCAGCGGGAGACCATCCAGATCCGCGACAAGCGCCAACCCGGCTCGGTCGTCCGCAACAACCGGGAGACCTGGTACGTCGGCCCGCAGGAGGGCGACCGCTGCTGGCCCGCGTTCCACGACCTGCTGGGAAGGCAGCCGTCCTGGCACGGCGACGGCCTCCGGGACCTCGACGCCGCCTCCACCAAGGTCGTCTCGCTGCTCGACCACCCCAAGGAGAAGGAGTTCTCCACCCGCGGCCTCGTCGTGGGCTACGTACAGTCCGGCAAGACCACCAACTTCACGGCTCTGATCGCCAAGGCCGCGGACGCCGGATACAAGTTCTTCATCGTGCTCGCCGGCATCCACAACGGTCTCCGCCGGCAGACACAGCTGCGCCTCGAGCGGCAACTCCTCCAGCCGGTGATCGATCAATGGCATCCCCTCACCGGAGCCGAAGGCGACTTCGAACCGCCCGCTGGCAACCCCGCCGCGTTCTTCACCCACAAGAGCCAGCAACACGTCCTGTGCGTGGTGAAGAAGAACGTCCCCAGGCTCAGGAAGCTCAAGGACTGGCTGGAGAAGGCCCCCGAGTACCTGAAGAACTGTCCGACGCTCATCATCGACGACGAAGCGGACCAGGCGAGCATCGCGTCGAAGCGGACCAACCCGCTGATCCGCGAGATCATCGACCTCTTCCCCCGTGGCGGGTACGTCGGATACACCGCCACCCCCTTCGCGAACCTCCTCATCGACCCGACGGCCAAGGACCTCTATCCGCGGGACTTCATCGTCAACCTGCCGAAGCCACGCGGCCACTTCGGTACCGAGGTCCTGTTCGGGCGGGAACCGTTGGACGGGGAGGATCCGCAGGAGGTACCCGACGGCTACGACATGATCCGGACCGTGCCGGAGGAGGAGGTCGCGCTCGTCCGACCGGGCCGGGAGGAGACCGACGGATTCAGCCCCGAGATCGACGGCTCCCTCCGCACCGCAGTCCTCTACTTCTGGCTCGCCACAGCGGCCCGACGCGTGCGCGGACGGGGCGTGCCCCACTCGACGATGCTCGTCCATACCAGCGTCAGCACGGTGGTCCACCAGAGCTTCGAGGAACCGCTCAAGCGCTTCAAGTCCACGATGTCGGACATGATCACGGCCGAGGAGCCGGAGCTCCTCGACGAACTGCGTGAGCTGTGGGACACGGAAACGGCCCGGGTGCCCGGGGCGGACCTGGGCGAGCGGAAGGTGCCCTTCGAGGACCTCCTCCCGAAGCTCCCCGGCGTCGTCGACGACTGCCGCGTCGTCCTCGACAACTCCAAGAGCCTCGAACGTCTCGACTACGAGACCGGCCCGATCGTCGCCATCGCCGTCGGCGGCAACACGCTCTCCCGCGGTCTGACTCTCGAAGGCCTCGCCGTCAGCTACTTCGTCCGAGGCGCCTCCACCTACGACACCCTGCTCCAGATGGGCCGGTGGTTCGGATTCCGCGACGGCTACGCCGACCTCCCCCGCATCTGGATGACCGACGAATTGCGAGACTGGTTCCGCCACATCGCCACCGTGGAGTCGGAGATGAGGCGGGACATCGACTCCTACATGATCGAGGACAAGACCCCGCTGACCTTCGCCGTCCGGCTCCGCAACCATCCCGCGCTGCGCATCACCGCCGCTACCAAGATGCGGGACGCGGTCAAGGCCAGTGCCGCCTACGGGGGGCAGCGAGTGCAGACCCGCTACTTCCGCACCGCGGACGCGGAATGGCTCCGGGCCAACCGGAAGGCCGCTGGCGAGCTCGTCGAGCAGGCTCTCCGCGTCGGCGGGGCCCGTCACGAGGATCGTTCGGCCCAGGGCCGGCACCTGCTGCGCGACGTTCCCTACGACATGGTCCTCGACTTCCTCGGCCACTACCGCTTCCACGAGAAGTCGATGGACTGCGACGCGGATCTGCTCCGTCGGTACGTGGAGAGGCGGCTCAAGGCGCCGGGCGGTGGGGCGTTGAAGCGGTGGAACGTGGCGATCATCGGCAAGCCGCTCACCGAGGATCCCGAAGCCGCCTACGAGTTCGCCCCGGGCGTCGCCGTGAACCGGGTGATCCGTGCGAAGTTGGAGAGCGCTCACGACGCCGCCGACATCAAGACCCTCATGAGCCGTCGGGACGCCGGCGTCGACCTCGACCTGAGCGGGTTCGAGGAGATGACGGAGAAGGTCCTGAAGGTGGCCCGCCAGACGCAGTGTCCCGAGACCGCTCTGCTGACCCTCTACCCGATCGACCGGATCTCTCCCCCCACGAAGGAACGCCGCGTACCGCTGGATGCCGCCGACCACGTCATCGGGGTCGGTCTCGTCTTCCCCCTGCCCCGCGGTGAGGACAGCGAGGTCGAGTGGTACAGCGCCGATCTCTCCGGCGTCGTCCACGACGACGAGTTCGACACGATCGACGAGGACGAGCTCGCCCTCCTGATGGAGGACGACGGCAGATGAGCGCGCCCGACCTCCGTCTCGTCCTCGACGAACACTGGCGAGGTCTCGACGCGGCGCCGGTCGCGGCGGGATACGTCCTGAGAACCTCCTCCCTTCCGGTGACGACTGCCCATGGTCCGCTCCTGGCGGCGGTCGACGCGGACGGCATGAGGCACCTTCTGATACCGCTGGCGACGCGACAGCGACTCTCGGCGGGCGTCGCCAGCGGATCGCTTCGGATCTTCGAGCGCCCGCTCGAAGACGACGAGAGCTACGGCCGCTTCGCCGACATAGCCTGCACCAGCCGCGAACTCGACGATGTGTTCACCGGCCTCTGCCGCGACGTGCTCGTCGCGCTGGCGGCCGACGGCGAGCGGCCCTATCGTGCCGCCCGCGCGGTCGTGGAGCGCTGGCGCCGGCTGTTCAGCGGCGGCCGGCGCCCTCTGACGGACGAACAGATCGTGGGTCTCTTCGGGGAGCTCCTCGTTCTGATCCGCCTGCTGGAATGCGACCCGGGAGCCGTCTGTCACTGGGCGGGCCCCGAGGGCGAGCGACACGACTTCACCGACGGCCGCCTTGCCGTGGAGGTGAAGAGCAGCGCCGCAGCCTCCGAACGGAGGCTCCTCCGGATCCACGGACTCGACCAACTCGAACCGCCGGAGCACGGCGAGCTGTTCATCGCCTGGCATCGCCTTCAGCCGGACCCACGAGGGCGCACCCTCGACGAACTCGTGGCACACGCGAGGGAACTGTGCGACGACGAGGCCGCGTTCCTGTCCAAGCTCGCCCGCCTCGGCTACCACCCGTCCGACCAGGACCAGTACGGCCTGCGGCTCACCCCGGTGGAGAGCCGCTGGTACCCCGTCGATGACGGTTTCCCGAGACTCACCACGACCTCCATACCGGGCGTGGACGTACCAGCGGGAGTCCTCGACGTCCGCTACACCGTGGACCTCGCCGGAGTCCGGACCGACCGCCTTGACGACGAGGCCGTGAACGACGTCCTCGCCCGGATGGGAGAGCCGACGTGACCACGACGCCACGCTGGCTGTCCGAGTCCTACGGACCCGGTGGAGGAGGAGCGGCCGAGGGCATACTCCGACACCTCGACGCCACCGAACTCGATCCGCTGACCCTTCTCGTCCGCGAGTCGGCGCAGAACAGCTGGGACGCCCGGACCGGCGACGGCCCGGTCGACTACCACGTCGAGCTGCGTTCCCTGAGCCCCACCGAAGCGCCGATCTGGCGGGACCTGCTCCTCGAGAACGCCCCCACGACCGAACACCTCGAACTGCGCGCCTCCCTCGCTCGACCGGTCATCCGCGTCCTCACGGTCACCGACACCGGCACCAAGGGGCTCGGCGGCCCGACTCGCGCCGACGTCGTCGCCGATGGCGACAGCGACTTCGCCTCCTTCGTCCGCAAGACCGGCAGCTCCCAGGACCTCGACAGTCGCGGCGGCACCTACGGCTACGGCAAGGTGGTCTTCCACCTCGCCTCCAAGGCGCATACGGTCCTCGTCCACACCCGCTGCCGAGTCGGCGGCCGTCTGGAGACCCGACTCATTGGTTGGGCTATCCACGAGAGCTACAGCACCGACACTGTCGAGGGTCCGAAGACGTTCACCGGCCGGCATTACTGGGGACGCGTCCAGGACGGCTACGTCGAACCGCTCGTCGGAGAGGAAGCCGACGAGGTCGCCCGAAGGCTCGGCCTGAGGGCGTTGCCCGAAGGCGAGACCGGCACCACCGTCGCGGTGATCGAACCCGGATTCGGAGAGCGGGACGACGCCGAGGCGATGCGCTGGATCGCCGACGCGATCGTCTGGAACCTCTGGCCCAAGATGCTCCCCGAAGGCGGGCAACCGCCGATGCGGTTCTCGATCGCGTACGACGGGACGGACGTCCCCGTCCCCCGTCCGTCCGAGGTGCCGCACCTGCGCCCGTTCCTCTGGGCCCACGGCGACATGAACGTCTTCATCGAACACAAGACGAGGAAAAGACCGCTGGGACGCTTCGGCGTACGCAAGTTCATCGCACCCCCAGGCAAGCCGCCGAGAGCCGCCCAGGAGGCCGGAATCGGGGGCCGGCTGCATCACACTTGCCTCATGCGCCCTGTGGACCTCGTGGTGAAGTACCTCGAAGGCCCGCCGTTCTTCGAGGAGCACGGGGGCTACGCCGCCGTCTTCCGCGCCGACGAGTGCATGGACCGCACCTTCGCGCTCTCCGAACCGGCCAGCCATGACAACTGGATGGTGGACCGGCTGCAGGACCTGGACGAGCGCAGGCTCGCGAAGCACGCCCTGAAGAAGATCGCGGACGAGATGAAGGCCGCCTCCGGACCCGCCGCCGTCGTGAACAACGCCGGGGACGGAGTCTCGCTCGCCGGTATGAGCAAGATGATGGCGGGGCTGATGGCGGGCGCCCCCGGACTCGGTGGCTCCGCGGTCTTCCCGGCGACCGGCGACACACGGTCCCCGGGACCGGCCAGCGGCCGTCCGGGAGCCGACGCCTCGGACACCGGGGAAGCCGGGTCGAACCTGCCCGACCGCCCCGTGGCACACGGCCGACGTGGCGCCAGGCTGCGTTACCTGGACGAGCCGTTCCACGACACCGTGGACGGTCGCGCCGTCCTCGTGCAGAGATTCGAGCTGGTCGACACCGGAGAACAGACGGTCCGAAGCCGACTCGCGGTGGCGCTGAACGACGCCCTGGGTCGAGAGGGCGAACCGCCACGGGGCGCGTTCGTGCCGACCGTGCTCGGGTGGCGGTCGGATACGGGGGAGATCCATAGATCCGATGAACTCTCCGCGGACGGAGGAGACGGGCGGGTCTGGGCGCTGATCGTCACGCCCGCACCCGACACCGTGACCGAGATCGTCATGGTCTCGGAGCGGAAGGGCGGTGACGTGTGAGCCGTCGGGCCTACCCTTACCGACGCCCGCACCCGCATGCGGTGACCACCGACGGATGGCTCCTCAAACAGGAGGACGGCGAGGGCGTCCCGCTCCCGCCCTCAGTCGTCGACTGGGACTACCAACGCGATCTCGAACTCGAATGTACCGTCGAGGTGGACCTCGACACGGTCCGAGAGAGCGCGGCGCTGCCCCCGGACGCCGAACTCGCCCTCACGACCGTGTGGAGCTCGTCCGGCTCCGGCCTACGTATGCTTGCGGCCGAGGAGCGACTGACCGGGGAGGGGAGGCGATCGGTGCACCTGGCCTTCACGGCCCTCGGACGAGACAGCGGAGGCGTGCTCTCGATCGACACCCAGATGATCCTCACCAAGCACCTCGACAACCCCGACCCGACGGGACCAAGGCGCGCCGGCTCCATTCTGTGGCAGCACCGTAAACAGGTCCGCCTCCAAGGTGACGCCTCACAGTTCCCGATGGCCGTCGTCGACTTCGCGGAGGCGGGCTATCCGGAGGAGGCGCCCTGGTACCTGGACATCGGGCCCAACCTCGAAGCCGCGACCATGGGCGCGGTCCTGCTGCTGGTCAACAGCCGAACCACGATCGTCCTCGACGCAATGCGGAGGGCCGAGAAGGCGACCCACGCGGAACGGCTCATCCAGTCGGCACTCCGTCAGGACGTCGTGCGGCTCATGATCGAGCACGCCGTCGGCAACGAGGACCTCGACGACGAATCGACCTTCGAGCCGGACACTCTGGGCCACATGCTTCTCGGCGCAGTCCGCACACACCTACCCGACACGACGCTGGCCTCGCTTAGACTCATGCGACGCAGCGACCCGTCGTACTTCTCCGCCAGTGTGCAGAGTGCCGTCGGCCTCTTCGCGAAGGACTCGTGATGGCGTATCTCTACCCACGCCTGCTCGCCGGAGCGGCCAAGGAACTGAGGGCGTCGTACCTCGACAAGTCGCCCGACGAACTGAGCGGCTGTGTCGCGCAGTCGCACCTCGCCATGTTCTACGCCGCGACCGGTGGCGTACGGCTACCCCCGGAGCGACTGCTGAGGCTTCGGGCCGCCATCGTCAACGCGGCCCGCGAGAGTGGCTTCCCGGCCCCGCACAACCGGAAGCAGGCCAGCGGGTTCGACATTGCTGTGGCCGAGATCCTCCATCGGGACTCGGGGATCATCCCCGCCGAGGCGGTCGCGGGCGATCTCTGGGCCTTCCTCTCCCTCGTGGTCATGCCCGACGTGGCCGCGTGGCGATACACCGACTTTCACCACGACCGGGTCCTGGGCACGGACGTCACCCGTCACGTCTTCGGTCGTCTCTGGTGGCGGGCCCATCTCGTCCACGATCGGGACGTTGGGGCCGAGGACCTCTACGCCGCCCTCTCCGTCCTCGGCGAGTCCGCCTTCGACCAGATCTACGCCCGCCGGACCTCCATCGGCGGCAGCCCCCACATCGTGCGCGGGATCCTCAGGGTCTGGCAGACAGTCGACATCCCCCTGGAGACGGTGACCGAGCGGGGCTTCCTCCGAGACCTCCTGAAACGGATCCTGAGACTTCAGGCTTTCGTATCCTTTGACTCGTTGTCCGTGGAGGACCTCGACGGAGAGCTCCGGACGCTCGTCGACGACTCGCTCCGAAGCTTTACCAGCCGAAGGTAGGATCGGGTTTCGTGGGTTCTGGCCTCGCCGGCCGGGAGGGTGGATACTGGCCGGGACTGTAGGGGCCGGTTTCGCGAACATTCACCCGGCGGCCATGACCGAGAATCCCAACAAGCAGGCGTCCGCCGGGCGCTACGGCGCCATCGGCACCTTCTTGGACAGCATCAAGTCCGCCCGTAGTTGGTGGCCGCATGGTGGTCGCCCTGGTCGCAGCGAAGTGGGCGCGTGGGCTGGGCGTTCGCGCCGGGCCCTGCGTCGGCGACCGGCGAGATGGTCGCGGAACTGCTCGATCAGATTCCTTGGGCGTTCCGTGCGTTGGGCGGGGTGGAGGGCGAGTTCGGCGCTGTCGAGGAGGCGGGCGATGGCGTCGACGGCTTCGCGTGCTGCCTGGCGTGTGAGGTGGCTGTAGATGTTCGTGGTGGTCGACAGGGTGCGGTGGCGCAGGGTCTTGGAGACGATCACGAACGGGACGCCGCCGTTGAGGGCGAGGGTGGTGGCGAGGTGTGGGCTTTACCCCGGCTTGTGGACACTTCTGAGAAGCGGATCCTCGGGTCCGTAGAGGGTGTCCTCATGGGTGCAGGAGGTGCTCGGGGGAGTTCAAGCGGGACGCGGTCGTGCTGGTGGAGTCCAGCGGGCGGCGGATCCGGCGGTCGCGCGTGAGCTGGGTGTCAACGCGGAGTCGCTGTGGCAGTGGGTCCAGTGCTCCCGGGCGGCCGCGGGCGCGTCCGGTGCGGGCGGTGAGCGCCCGATGGCGGCGGCGGAGTGCGAGGAAATGCGCAGGCTGCGCTGGCAGGTCCGCGAGCTGGAGCTGGAGAAGGAGATCCTGCGGAAGGCGGCCGCGTATTTTGCCAAGGAGATGATCCGACCGCGGGGCGCAATATACGTCGGGTGCGTTCGCCGAGGTCTGCCGGGAGCACGGGATACGGCGTTCGATGGGTCGGGTGGCTCCAGCTACGACAACGCGCTGGCCGAGTCGTTCTTCGCCGCATTGAAGTGCGAACTGCTCCACGGCTGACGCTGGCTGAACCGGCGCAGGCCCATATGGCGGTCTTCGGCTGGATGGCTTGGTGCAACCGGAGGCGGCGTCACTCCGCCCTCGGCTACCGCAGTCCGGTTGACTACGACTACGAACGGCAATGCGCCACGAGCGTCCTTGACCTGGACTTGGTCGCATAACAGGCGAGTGTCTACGGAATAGGGTAAAGCCCGCTCCGCTTGCGCAATATGGGAATGGTATATCGATCTGTGGGAAGAATGGCGAAGCTTGTGATGATGGTGAAGCATGAATCGACACAAGAGCATTGATCGCGCTCTGCTCACGACGGCTGCGGCGTTCGGCGCCGCCCTGACCCTCGGCGTCGCGCCGGCCGTGGCCGGTGCGGAGTCCTTGACCTGGGGGCGGCTTCCCATTCCGCCGCAGGGGAGCCTGAAGGGCATCACCGCAGTCGGTACCGGCACGGTGTTCGGGAACACCGAGTGGGACTGCGGGATACCAGGAGAGTCCGCGGTCTGTGGTCAGACGTGGCAGCTGAACGGCACGACCTGGAGTCAGTTCAAGCTCCCCGACAAGTTCGACATCACTCCACCGCCATCGCCGGGACCAGCGCCAACGACGTCTGGTTCGTGGGGTCGGGAATCACCGCCTCCGGGCTCGCCTACCACTGGGACGGCACAAGCTGGGTCGACCGTAGCCCGGGGGTGACGGGGTACTACGCCCGGGCCGCGGCCGCGGTGTCACCCACCAGTGCGTGGTCCGTCGGTACCTACACCTCCGGCTATGACCACCGCACCGACCAAGCCACTGTCGGCCACTGGAACGGGACCGAATGGACCGTCACCAAACTGCCGACGATCACCGGCAGGACCACGACTCTGAGCGCGGTGTCGGCCTCGTCGGGCAACGACATCTGGGCCTCCGGGGAGCAGTGCAAGCCCTTCGAGGCGGGGAACGGCCGGTGCCAGCCCTACCTGGCGCACTGGGACGGCACCAAGTGGTCGCAGGTGACCGTTCCGGACTTCTCGCCGCGCAGTACCGTGGCCACCAAAGTGATCAGCCGCAGCGGCGAGGTCTGGGTCGGGGGTCGGGAGACCGACCTGACCACCAGTACCCAGCCGGATCGGATGTTCACCCTGCACTGGGACGGCTCCAGCTGGACCAAGAACTACCTTCCGGTGACCGTCTCGGCCGACGGCTGGTACAGCTACCTCAACGGGTTCGCCTACCATGGCACCGAGCTGTTCGCCGGTGTCTCGCACACCAAGAACGAGGGAGTCGTGCGCTGGAACGGCCAGGCCTGGGAGCAGTACGCCGGCCCGCTCGCGACCTCGACCGTCAGCTCCCTGGTCGGCACTGTCGACGGGCGGGTTCTCGCTGCTGGAGACGGATCCGACGCGAGTGGCGCCCACGACTTCCTGGCATACCTTCCCGCATCTGCGCCGATGGCCGGGTAATCCCGGAGAGCCAGACCTGATTCTCCGTCCGGAGACGGACTGGCCGGGGCGCCACCAGTACGAGGTGGCGCCCCGGTCGTCTTCTCCGGGGGGACAACGGGGAGGTCCCGACTACGAAGCCGCAGGACCGCCCTCATGGAGGATGTCGGAGGAGCCGCGGATCGCAGGGCTGAGGACCGCCGCCACGGCGATGGCGGCCATGGCGGCGGCGACGCCCAGGATGGTGCTCGACGCGCCGTTGGAGGCGATGAGCACGCCGCCCGCCAGCATGCCGCAGGAGTTCGCCCCCGAGGCCAGCACTCCGCCGACTGCGGTCACCCGGCCCTGCATCTCGTCGGGGGTGATCCGGACCTGGTAGACGCCGCCCGCCACGTTCAGGAGGCCGGCGGTGAAGCTGATGCCGGAGAACAGTCCGCCCAGCAGCCAGGGGCTGGAGGTGAACGCGATCGGCACGATGAGCAGCGCCCAGGCGGTGAGCACACCGGTCACGATCTGCGGCGGCGTGAGCCGGTTCATCAACCACGAGCCGCTGAGCGCGCCGAGGATGCCGCCGACCCCCGCCAGCAGCCCCACGGCCCCGACCGAGGCCGGTGAGTGTCCGCTCTGTTTGATGACGGCCACCAGCGCGAGGCTGACGATCTGGAAGAGGAAGTTGCTGCCGGCCAGCAGCGCCGTCGCGGCCCGCACGAAGTGCTGCCCCCACACCCAGGCGAAGCCCTCGGCGAGTTCGGCCCGGATGCTGCGGGGCTTGGCCCGCCGCTCTGTCTGGAACCGCCCCCTGATGGTGAGCAGGGTGCCGAGGGCGGTCAGATGCGCCAGGGCGGTGAAGGCGAACGGCAACCAGGCCCCGGTCGCGTACAGGACGCTGCCCGTTGGCTGGCCGATCAGACCGGCCGCCTGTCCGCGGGCCTCGTTCTGCGAGAGCGCGGCCGAGAGGTGCTGGGAGTGTACCAGATTGCGGACGGCGGCCCGTTCGGCCAGCCGGTACAGGATCGTGCAACTTCCTTCCAGGAACGCCACAATGACGAGGTGTTGGATCCGGAAGTGGTGCGTCAGCAGGGCCGCTGCGACGCTGCCCATGGAGAGCACGCCCACCAGGTCGCAGGTGATCATCAGGCGGCGCCGGTCCAGACGGTCGACCAGGACGCCGGCCGGCAACTGGATCAGCAGCTGGGGGAGCAGTGCGGCGAAGCCCACGACGCCCGCGCCGACCAGCGACCCGGTGTACCAGACCACGAGCAGCGGGTACGCGGTCGTGGAGACGCGGGTGCCCAGAAGGGTGCTTCCGGCGCCGAGCCAGAGGCGGAGGAAGTCGCGATTGCGGCGAAGTGGGGGCGGTGCCTGCTGCTCCGCCGGCGCTTCCTTCGCGGGTGTCGGCTGCTTCGTCCCTTCCTTCTCCGGGGAGTCCTCCTCCGGCGTCGCTACGGCGGGGTCGGCCGGGACGGACTGGGTGGATGTCTCGGGGCTGCCCTTCCGGGCGGGGGTGACCTTCGCGGTGGAGGTGTCCTGCTGGTCGGACGTGGAGTCGTCCACGAGGCTCATGGCGGGATGACTCCTCAGTCTTCGGTGGGTCGGTCGTCGGTGCGGCCGATGAATTCGGATGTTCCGTTCGGAGGTTGGCGCGCGTGGTCACCGCTGAGGTACATCCGGGGGTGGGGTGCACTCACCCCAGTACGCCAGTTCACCCGCCAGATGCCGGGCCGACTGCTCCGCACGCACCGAACCCCCCTCGTGTGCTCACTTCTGTCATTCCTCCGCCTGCAGCGCAGCCGCAACCTCGCCGTCCAGCATCTGGTCGATCTCCTCCCGGATGCGCCGCTCGATGTCCTCGCTGATCTCGGCGATCGTCGAGCCTTCGAAGATCGCCCGCACGGGCAGGTCCACTTCGAATGCGGACTGGATCTGCGCGGTCAGCCGGATCGCCAGGATCGAGTTGCCGCCGCTCTGGAAGAAGTTGTCGTGGATCCCGAACTCGTGCCCGAGTAACTCGGTCCAGATCTCGGCGAGCCGTTGTTCGGTCGCTGTCGATGGTGCGATGTACTTCCGGGTCGTGTCGGGTTGGTTCCGGTCGGGTGTGGGGAG